>CANQTH010000089.1 GCA_947626795.1 uncultured Lachnospiraceae bacterium | reverse complement strand
CCGCTTCCGCATCGCGGAACTGGAGGAGAAAGTCTCGCAGTTTACAGAATTAGAGCAGAAAGTCTCGCAGTATGCTGATGAAAACAGGAGATACGCTAACGAAAACAAAAAGTATGCCGACGAAAACAAGAAGTATGCCGACGAAAACAGGAGATACGCTAACGAAAACAAAAAGTATGCCGACGAGAACAGGAGATACGCTGACGAAAACAAGAAGTATGCCGACGAAAACCGAAAATATGCCAGCGACCTCTTGCGCTACATCAGCGAAAATGAGGAACTCAAGAAACGCATCGCAGAGTTGGAAGCGAGACAATCCACACAATGACCCTCATCCACTGCTTCCCGGCGCGATCGAATTGCCGAACATCCAATCCCGCTTCCGCATCGCGGAACCGGGATCCGGATCATTCGCGTAAACAAGGATGGGACCGCAGGAGCTGCCCGCGATCCCATCCCTTTTCTTTTTTCATGGCGGCCGCGCGGTTTTCCGCGAAACGCGCGTTCCCCTATTTTGTCTTCTTATTTACAGTCGCCCACTTCCCATAGGCTTTCTGCGTCTTCCCGCGCGCGTCCTTATAAGTCTTATACGCGCGGATCCGCACATAGTATTTCTTCTTTGCCTTCAGCCCTTTTTTCGTATAGGACTTCTTGGACTTCGATACCGAGATCGTTTTCGCCCCTTTGAAATTTTTCTTCAGGCTGACCTGCACCTGATACCCAGCCGCCCCGGAAACCTTCTTCCAGGACAGCGTCAGGCGTTTCTTCCCCGGCTTTGCCTTGAAGGAAGACACTTTGGGGACGGACGGCTTCTTCACCGTGACCGTCGTCTTCCACTTGCTCTTGTTTGCGGAAAACGTCTTTCCGTCCGAACCCGTGACCGTGGCGTTCAAGAAGGATGCGTTCCCCGTCGGGTAAATGATCACATTCTTCCAATTTGCGCTCGTCCCCGCATACCGGATGCTCTTGATCCCGGAATTTAGGAACGCATTCTCAAAGACATACTTGAGGGACGCCGGGAGGCTTACCTCTCTCAACGCGCTGCACCCGCCAAACGCATAGAGGCTGATGTTCTTCACTTTTGGCATGGACACGCTCGTCAGGGATTTGCACCCGTAAAACAGCCCGATCACGACGTTCCCGCTCCATTGCCCCATGTTCGCGGACTTTAAGGCTGTGCAGTCGCGAAATGCGTAATATCCAAGCTGATACAGGCTGTTCGGGAGCGTGACGCTCTCAAGGGACGTGCATTCCCGGAACGCCTGCACCCCGATCTCCTTTAACGTAGACGGGAATACGACCGCCTTCATGGACGTAACGCCCCGGAATGCCTTCTCTCCAATGGCCGTCACCGGATATCCGCCCAGCTTGGAAGGTATCGTGATCGTTTCTTCCGAGGATTCGCACCCTGTGATCGTGGCCGTGGAGCTTTTCGGATCCACCCGGTACGTGTATTCTGTGGAGGTTTCAACGCCCGGAACGTCTCCTGTCCCAGGATCCCCGCCTTCGCCTGGCGTCGTCCCAGGATCCCCGCCTTCGCCTGGCGTCGTCCCAGGATCCCCGCCTTCACCTGGCGTCGTCCCAGGATCTTCGCCTTCGCCTGGCGTCGTCCCCGGGTCGCCTCCTTCGCCTGGCGTCGTCCCAGGATCCCCGCCTTCGCCTGGCGTCGTCCCCGGGTCGCCTCCTTCGCCTGGCGTCGTCCCCGGGTCGCCTCCTTCGCCTGGCGTCGTCCCAGGGTCGTCTCCTTCGCCTGGCGTCGTCCCCGGGTCGTCTCCTTCGCCTGACGACTCCAGATCAAAGAAGTTGACCGAATAAGATACGTTCCCGGACGGAAGCCCTGTGATCTCCACGTCGTAGGTATCCCCATCCGCATATGTTTCGCCATCTTCCATCTCCGGGCGGAAAATAATGCAGCCTGTCTGCCCGTACCAGTCGTTGTTCACGTTAAAATACCCGTCGGAGGACTCGCTTGAGAACTTCCACGTCTTTTGGTCCCCCCGCCGCACTAACGTCACCTGGATCTCGTCCATGTCCACATCTGTCCCCATGGAAACCGACCACGGGTACGACGTGTCAAAATAGGAAATCGGCATATTCTGCGCAGGCCACGCGACCCCGCTCTGTCCCGCCTCCTGGTTGCTCATGTCATGTGCGGAAACTGCGCTGTACGTCCCTTTTTCGCCGCTGACCGCGCCAAATCCCACATAGCCCATGGACGGGTTCAAGATCCAGCGCCTGTGCCCTACCCGGTCGATATTAGAGTTGTCCCCATCCTCCATCCAGCTATTCACCAGCGTGTCGTTCAGGCTCCTGTCCTCCCAGAATGTCATTGCGATATTTGACGTCTGCGCCCCGGCATATCCCGTGGAATAAAGCGCGTCGTCCATGCCGGACGGCTGCGTTGGCGTATGGCTCAGCTTGCCGTTGGCATAATTTACCAGGGACGCCGCCTGCGCCTCCTCATTTAAGATGTCCGCCAGCTGCACCTGGTACGGGATCCCGGCGATGTACCGGATCTGGTTCAGCATCCGCAAAGCCGCGTCGAGCGTCTGCTCTGACAGTTTCCCCGGCGCATACGGTGCTTCTAAGGTCGGCTCTTCCTCAAAGGTCAGCGCGTCCTGCATCCCTGCCCCGCTTTCGGCGAGGTACGCCCTGATCTCTTCCTTCGTATGCTGTTCTACGTTCAGGCCCGTTCCCGTATCTCCCGGATCCGCCCCCGGCGTATCCGGCGCAACGTCGGAAATTTCCGCAAACTGACGGATCTCGGACAGCAGGTCGTCCGCATCCTGAAAGCCCGTCAGGACATTTTGAACCGTATTGGACCGATCCAGCAGGACAACGATAGGCATCCCTACACTAGACACGCCTCCCAGCCCCTGCCTCACATAATCCCACAACACAGAATTGATCTCCTGCCCCGTATCATAGCAGGCGACGATCTCATCGCATCCATTCTGGCTTATGAAAGCCTGTACCTCATCTTTATCCGCTTGAACTGCTTCTGCAAAAATGACCTTCACATCGGAATTGTGGATCCACTCGCTTTGGGAAATCTCTTTTAGCGTGGAAGCGGTACTTGCGCAAGTCGTCCTCCCAAACACAAGAACGGTGGCTTTCTTCTCCGGATCTGCCTGCAGAGAAACGGTCTGGCCGTCGACCGTGGGAAACAGATTTTCTTCGTCTCCGCCGCTCGGGTTCTCTTCTTCGCCCGGATCCGTCCCCGGTTCGTCTCCTTCGCCCGGGTCTGTTCCCGGTTCGTCCCCTTCGCCTGGATCCGTCCCCGGTTCATCCCCTTCGCCCGGGTCCATCCCCGGTTCGTCCGTGGAAACTTCCGTCACCTCAAATCCCCATGCTGTCCCGCCTTCATCCGTCTCCAGCTTGATGCGCACGGTATCTCCCTCGACCTGGACGGTTTCCCCGGCCAGCTCGGAGCCTGTGTATTCCCCGACCAGCTCGCCATCTTTCCCATAAAGATAGAGATAGTCAAACCCATCCTCCATCTTTGTATTTTCATGGAAGGTGACAAAGAGCCGCGACGCCCCTTCTTTCGTATAGATCCAGGAATCTGCGCAATCATTCTCGTAAGGGTGCGGGCTTTTCAGCTCAGACACATCGGTCGCCACGACTGCCTGCGATGTGACGCGGACGCTGCATTTTGCCGTGACCCCGCTGCCGTCCAAGGCCTCCGCGATGATCTCAGCCTCTCCTTTTGCCAACGCCCGCACTTCCCCGCTTTCGCTGACGCTTGCCACTTCCGGGGCCGAGCTGCTGAAACGGAAGCTCTTATCCGTGGCGTCGTCCGGGTAAACCTCCGCCTCTAAGGCCAAAGTCTCACCAACCGCCATTGTGGCGGAAGTCCGGCTTAAATTGATCCCTCTCACCGGCTGCGTCACTGTAACCGTGCAGGACGCCGACGCGCTCCCCGCCGTTACCTTAATGGCCGTGGTTCCGCAGGAAACGCCCTGGACCTCTCCATCCCCGGACACCGTCGCAATCTCCGGATTCCCGGACTTCCAGGACACCTTATCCGTAAAGCCGATCGGCGCGACCGTCAGGAAAAGCTGTTTTTTCGCGCCTTTCGCCAGCTTCCATTCCGTCAGGCTCAATTCCGCCTGTTCCGCAGGGGTCTCGCGGTTCTGAAACGCAATGCCGTTCTCGTTCGCGTAAGTTTCCGCATAAGAGCCGCTGATCCCGTAAATGGTCATATTGCCCGGATAGCTGAATGCCGCCGCGCTGATTTTTTCCGTCGCCTGCGGGACGGTGACAGACGCCAGTTTCACGCAGTTCGTGAACGCATGGTCCTTCACCTCCGCCACGCGGTACGGCAGGACGATCTCCGTCAGTTTCGCGCACTGGTGGAACGCATATTCCGGGATTGCCGTGACGCCCGTCCCCAGGGAAACGTCGCTCAAGACGTCGCATTCCTCAAAAATATGCGCCCCCATCGACGTCACGCTGCTTGGGATGGAAATTTTGGCAAGGAGATCGCAGCCGTAAAACGCGCTGTCTCCAATCCTGCCTAAGCCCTTCCCGAGCGTAACATCCGTCAGGTTCACGCAGCCATAAAATGCGCTGCTCCCGATCTCCTGCACGCCGTCGGAAACGGCTGCTTTTTCCAACGCGCTGTTTTTAAAGGCGTTATTCCCGATCACGGCCGTCTTTTCCGGGATCTGTATTTCTTTCAGGCCGCTTCCTTCAAATGCGGACGCAGAAATCCGCTCAATGCCGTCCGGAAGCGCGATGGATTCTAAGCTGGTGCAGTCTTTGAACATGCTGCCCGTGATCTCCGTCTGGTTCTTGGAGAGCTTGACGGAAGAAAGGCTGGAGCAGCCCGCAAACAGGTCTGACCCGAATTTTGTCACGCTGTCCGCGATGGTGGCGGATGTCAGGCTGCTGCAGCCATTAAACGCTTCCTTTTCAATGGACGTCACGCTTTCCGGGATCTCGATCGCCGTTAAGTTCACGCAGCCCTCGAACGCCCTCTCCTCAACCGTCTTTACTGTATTCGGGATCGCAATCTCCTTTAGCCCCGTGCAGCCCGCAAACAGGCTTCTTACAATCTTTTTTTCTCCTTCTTCAAATCTCACAGTTTCCAATGATTCACAATTATTGAACGGCGCCCCGTGATAAATATGAGTAAAACCATCATAGAAATCCGCGCACACCTCCAAACTTTTTGGAATCTCGATCTCCGTCAGCGACACGCAGTTCCGAAAGGTTTCTGCTCCCAGCTCCACCAGGTTTTTGGGCAGGGTCGCTTCTGATAAGGCCTCGCAATTCGCAAACGCCAGCGCCTCTATTTTTGTCACCCCGTTCCCAATCTTTACAGATGTCAGGTTGCTGCATCCTTCAAACGCGTACGTTCCGATAACTGTCACGCTCTCCGGGATCTCGATCGCTCTCAGCCCCGTACAGCCTTCAAACAAGCGCGTCACGATCTGTTTTGTCCCTTCTTCAAACCGCACCGTCTCCAATGATTCGCAATTTTCAAATGCCGCCCCTCTGTAAACGCCAGTAAAGCCATCATAATAATCCGGACAAGACGCTAATTTTTTTGGAATCTCAATTTCTGTCAGTGACACACAATTCAAGAATGCGTCTGCCCCAAGCTCTTCCAGGTTCTTTGACAATTCCACTTCCGACAAGGCTTTGCAATTCGCAAACGCCAGCGCTTCTATTTTTGTCACCCCGTTCCCGATCTTTGCAGACGCCAGGCTGCTGCAACCTGTAAACGCATATACTTCAATGGTCGTCACACTTTCCGGGATCTCGATCGCCGTTAAGTTCACGCATCCTCTAAACGCTCTTTCCCCAATGGTCGTCGCCGTATCCGGGATTGTAATCGTCTTTAGCCCCGTGCAGCCCGCGAACAGGCGCTTCGCGATCTGCTTCGTCCCTTCCTCAAACCGAACAGTTCCCAATTGTTCGCAATTGTTGAACGGCCCGTTATAGTAGCTCGCTATTCCATCATACCCGACATGGCACGTCTCCAGGCTCTTCGGGATCTCGATCTCTGTCAGCGACTCGCAGTCCCCAAAGGCCTCACACCCCAAATCCGCCAGGTTTTTGGACAGCGTCACATTCCCCAGGTTCGCGCAGCCGGAAAACGCCCCGCTCCCTATCTTCGTGACCGTGTCCGGGATCAGAACGGAACGCAGGTTCCCCTTCCCCTTGAACACGTCGTTCCCAATCGCCACTACCGTATGCCCGTCCAGCTCCGAAGGAATCATGAGCGCGGAACCATTCCCACGGAAGCCCGTGATCGTCGCATTCCCATCCTCGTCCAATTCATAGGAATAAATGGCAAAAATTTCCCCCGCGCCATTGACCCCCGTGCCGTCCCCATAGCCGTCGCATCCATAGACCGAATCAAAGGACGTGTAGTATTTCCCCGGATTCCGCGTGCAGACGCTGACCCACCTTTTATCCTCATAATGGTAGACCACCCGCACCGGGCTGTTCCCCTCGTCATAGATGGCGATGCTCCTGCTGAATCCTTCCGGCAAAAAATCACACGACAGGCTCGCGCCGCCGGACGCATATAGATAAGAGCTGATGTCAAGGCAGGTGTTCGGGCTTTTCCCGTCATTATAAGTGTCGGAAGTAATGTGCGTTTTCGCCCCTGTCTTCGCATAAACGCGCCCATGCACAAACGGGATCCCCGAAATCTCCAGAGCCGCTGTCACGCCAGCCTGCATATTCGCCTCGGACGACACCGTAAAGCTTTTTTTCTGGAACTTATGCACTTCCCGGAAGCCGCCGCCCGCGGTATACTGCACTCCTTCCGAAAAATTCATCGTATAGGCAAGTGCCAGCTTCCCGTCGAACTGGTAGTCCACGGAAACGGTGGCCGCCCCCACGCCCCCGATCGGGATATGCACCAATTCTATGTTGCTCGGTATGCCCGCTCCTTTCAGCACATCCACGCTCACATTGCAGTTCATTTCCGCCAGCCCGTTCAGCGATACGTACGCTTCCCTTCCGGCCGCATTGATCTTATAGTCCACGGTCATCCCGGACAAGGTACACGTAAACTGCGCCTTCACGCCATTGGACAGCTCCAGCGTCTTTGCCGCCTTCACGGCCTTGATCTTCTGATTCCCTGCCTGACGCGGCGCGCTGTACATCCTGCCGTCGGTAAAAGATTTTTCCTCCGTGCCGCCTGCAATGTATGTAACCGTGACGCCCTCCGCCGCTTCCGCAAGCCTTAGATCCGTTTCCGCGCTCCCCTGCGCGTCCGCATATTCCAGCGCATCTTCCGACGCGACTTCCGTGGCTTCCACCACCATCGCGTCTCCCGTCTCCGACACACTTTCTGCCTGGTATGCCGCCGGGATCCCATTGACATAAAGCGCGAACTCATCCCCCGCCTGCAGTTCCCCCGCATAGCCGTAAATGGTGATCGTCCCGTCCTCGCCCATGTCAAATGCGATATCCTCCGGCAGCACAATGACTCCCTCGGCAAAACGATAGTCATTCTCATGGTCCGCAGAGATTTCCGTGGAATCCAAAGCCTCCTTCACATCCGCCAGCATGGCTTCCTGTTCCGTTTCCGTCACTGCCTGCTCCGGCAGGAACTTCCCGCCCTCAAGCGCAAACCATCCATGATCGACCGCAGCCTGGATGTCGTCCGGGTACGTCACATCCTCCGCCTCGGAAAACCCATACCCGTCCCCCTCCGGCGCGTATCCTAAGCAGAGGTTCAGCGTATGCGCCGCAAATTCCCGCGTTGCGGCATCGTCCGGGCGCAGCTCTCCCCCGGCCTCAACGTCCACCAGGCCGAACTCCGTCGCCAGCATGACGTCGTGGTAATCCTCGGAATCCGCGTCAATGTCCGCATAGTAATTGTCCGGATAGTTGTCCTCTTCCACCGTGAAGCCAAAGGTACTGGTCAGTGCCTTCAGCCATTCCAGGCGCGTGACCTCCGTCTCTGCGCCTCCGCCGCCAGAAGCCTCCGCCGCAAACGCCTCCAGACCCATTGTCTGCAAGGCCACGGCTGCCGCAAGCACAAAGGCAAACAGCCGCTTGTGCAAATGAACCCATTTCTTCTTCCTCATAACAATCCTCCTTCTTTTCCTCAAACCAGTTTCCGTAGTTCCCATTATACCACCTGCCCGCTTCTTCTGCAATCTATTTTGTAATGCTTTTTGCAATGCATATTTCAATCGGAATATGACATAAAATATCTCATACAGGAGGTATTGCATATGGCATTCCAATTAAAACCAAGCAAAAAAGAAACAGAGAACAAGACGATCCGCTTCCCGCTGCCTTTGATCGAGAAGATCGAAAAGGCGATTGAGAACCAGGACGTCTCTTTCTCGGGCTTCGTCCTGCAAGCCTGCGAATACGCGCTGGAAAACATGGAACGCTGACGCCCATGTTTTTCATTCTTCCACGGGATATCCCGCCCATTCCTGATTGCTTTCGGCGGGGCGGATTCCCTCTTGGATGCAGCTTCGTATCCTGCGATCCGTAATGGTATACTTTTTCGGAAACTTTCATTGCGTTAAAACCATCTTCTATTCTACCATAATTTTCCGCTGCTTCAAGCTGTTTATTAGAAAAAATGCACAAAAAATGAGGTAAAAATGCTGGGAAGTGAAGTTTCCGAAAAAGTATACCTTTTCGGAATATCCCTCCTGGCTAACGTTTCATGTCCCTACGGACTTTGCGGCAAA
>CANQTH010000088.1 GCA_947626795.1 uncultured Lachnospiraceae bacterium | reverse complement strand
TACCTATTTGCAGGGAGCAGATGAGATATTAAAATTCATGGAGAAAAGGAAGAAAGCGGATGCAGCAGACAAATAATGCGAAAAAAGGCAGGCGATGTTGATATTTATGAAAGGAAACAAGAAGATACATTCAAACCGTCCTGTTCAGAAACGGTCATGCAGGCATATGACAAAACATTGAAAGAGACAGGGATCGATCCATTCCCGATGAACCGTATATCAACAGCGCTGGTTATCCATGTTGAACAAGGGAAAGAACAGCTAAGTTCCGATTTTTTGGGAAACTCTGTTGAATCAGCAACAGTTATGGTTAAAAAAATCTTGGAAAGGATTTATAACCCTATATCTCCGCCGATGCATCCGGAGTTTGCGGCGGAGGAACGTAAGTTTTACGAAAGGTTTTTGGATCATTTGAATGCTTTATAAATGGGATTTCAGAAAGATGACGCTATAGCGGAAGTGATAATGAATATGCACAGAGAAGGCGATTCCTTAGAAAAGATAGCGAGGATTGTTGGAAAAAATGCGGAAGAAGTGCAGGCTATCATTGAAAGAAAAGAGCCTGTAATGGCATGATTACAGCAATTTAACAACACAAACAGTAAAGCAGCGAATTTGTTTCTGCATATGGGAATAATCCGCTGCTTTTTCTGTTTTCAGGGAAGGCAGAACCGTATGCGGGAGATTGCTGCGCTTATCAGCGAGGAAGAACATTCAGATGGTGATATACGGATGTTCATGGGAGAGATCAAACGGCATACTGCCATTACAGAACTTGATGAAAACGGCGCTGAACAGGATGATTAACCGTATCCTGATAGGTAAGCCGGAGAAAGTGGACGAGGTAAGGACGAGAGCCGACATGAGGAAACAGACTGATAAGCGGGAGGATCCTACTACGCAAGTGGAAGGCCGAGTTTCAAAATAGAAATCCAATCACTTTTTGCATACAGGAATCTTATGACCGTTACCTGTCGAGTTTCCTCTGAAATGATATAGAAAGCCAGGTAGTTATTAACTTGTATAAAACGGATACCCCGGGAAGCAAGGATTTTATCTTCTACGAGAGGACGCTTTTGGGGAAATTGGGATAAAGAGCTGATCTGTTCATCCGCTTTATCAAGAAGAAGATTTGCAGCTTGTGGATTTTTTAAACTGAATTCGATATAGTCTGCCGCATGGTTCAGATCCCTTTCCGCTGTCAGAGTGATATGCAGGGCATAATTCATTTTTTGCGCCGCCCCCTTATATCTGACATAGCTTCAGAGAATGGACGGGTATTTCCTGCGGCGGCATCTTCAAGACCTTCCTGGATCAAACCGTATAACTCAAAACGTCCCATTAAACGCTCGTACGCTTCTATACTCATTACGGCGAGATCGCCCTTCCCGTTTTTGGTAATGAAAACAGGTTCGGAATAATTATGGCAAAAATTGGAAATTTCGTTGTAACTGTTGCGTAAATCTGCGCTTGAACGGATTGTTGGCATATTCGCACCTCCTCTATAAAGAAATTATATATAAATTTCTTTATGATGTCAAGGCAACCAGAAAGATATTAGAAAAATCCCCAGCCGTATGCTAAAATGATACAGAAAACAACAAAAGATTCCCCAACCAATGGTTGAATCTCTCCCAATCCAACCATTGGTTCGTGTGAAAAACAGATCGTTAGGCGTATCATTAGGCGTATCATTCGAGCTGAAAGGAGAAAAAAGGATGGATCAGACAGAGATTGGAAAATTCATTGCCAAATGCCGTAAAGAGAAAAACTAACGCAAGCGCAGTTGGCAGAAAAATTGAACATTACAGATCGGGCGGTATCGAAATGGGAAACAGGTAAAACAATGAATGTGATTCTCTGGGTTTTGTTTTCCGTAACGCTTTTGATAGGGATCATGGTATGTCTCATTTGCGATATTGCGATATCCGGTAATTTAACATGGTCGCTGATCCCGGTCAGTTCCATTGCTTTTGCATGGGCCGTATCTTTTCCAAGTATTCTATTGGGGAAAAGAGGGATTGTTGTAAGTTTCATATCGTTAAGCGTTTTTATCATTCCCTATTTGTTTTTGTTAAGCAATTTAATAAAAGTGAAAGAAGTATTTTCCGTTGGTGCAGCAGTGGCGGTAACTTCAATCATTTTCTTATGGATACTAGCTGCAATTTTTAACCGCGTTGGAAAAACAAGGAGATTAATTGCGCTGGGAATATCTTTTTTGTTAGCGGTCCCATTCGTGATCATTGTCAATGTAATGGTATCAAAAATGATAGGTGAGCCTGTTTTTGACGTATGGGATATGCTGTCTGTCTTTATCTTGCTGATATTTGCGTTTGTTTCTTTTATTTGTGACTATGCTAAGAAAAAGGGCTTGATGAAGTAAGAAACAGGATTTATGATCATCTGGAGGAAGCACGGCTGATGGCCGTGAGCGGAAACGGTTTTCTTTCCATTAAGGGCGGCATCGCGCCCGCGCAGTTTGCAGAAACGATCGCCCGGATGCCGCTTTGCAGGAATGGCAAACCAAGCTGCCGCAATTTTGGGGACAGGCCGGACGATCAGAGAGTTTTGCACGGATCCGTAACTGTGAAGCCGGAAGGCTGAGCCGCTAAAGTTTTTGAGAGAGCAAAAAGCCGTTGACTTCAATTCAGTGAATGTGATATGATAAAATCACGCAGAGGGAGGTGTTGGCGTGGCAAAGAAAATGACGAATCGGCAGATTGCCGCACTGGAAACCAGGCGCAAACTGCTGGAGGCGGCGAAAAAGCTGGTATGTGAAAAAGGTCTGGCCAACACATCGATCGAGGAGATCACAAAAGCCTGCGGCGTATCAAACGGCACGTTCTATACTTATTTCAAACGCAAGGAGGACGTGGTTTTTGCGCTGAGCCAGGAGATGTATCAGGGAATTTATGAGGAAGCGCAGGCTCATGACGGCCCCTTTATGGAGCGGCTGGTATTTTACATGGTGAATTTCTCCGGACACATTGAACGGGACGGGCTGAAGCTCTGCCAGGAATGGGTGCGGAATACCGTAGATCCCGATCTTGTGGCGGCCCCGTATAACACAGACAAACTCCATGTGGATATTGATTCCATGAAGGGTATGATCGAAAAGGGGATTGAGCGTGGTGAACTGAAAAATAGCACGCCTATAGACGCGCTTGCGGGCGCGCTGGTAGATGTGATCTACGGTGAAATGCTCTGCTGGGATATGTCCGGCGGCGCATACAGCTTTGAAGAACGGACAAAAGAATTTTGCAATCTGTTTTTACCAGCCATGATACAACCTTATATCAGCGGGAGCAATCATGAAAATGGAAACAAAAAGTAAAATTAGAACAGGAGGAACCAAGTATGATTTACAAAGATTTTCAGGATTTGAAATTATCCGCCCTTGGCATGGGCGCCATGCGCCTTCCGGTATTGGACGGAGATGATTCCAAGATCGATGAAGCAGCCGCGAAAGAAATGGTCGCTTACGCTATGGAACATGGCGTGAATTATTATGACACCGCCTGGGGCTACCATGACGGCAATTCCGAGTTGGTGATGGGAAGAGCCTTAAAAGAATATCCGAGAGACAGTTTCTGCCTGGCCACCAAATTTCCGGGATATGATCTGTCCAACATGGCAAAGGTGGAGGAAATTTTTGAGAAGCAGTTGGAAAAATGCCAGGTGGAATACTTTGATTTCTATTTGTTCCACAATGTCTGCGAGATGAACATTGACGCATATCTGGATGAAAAGTATGGGATTTATGACTACTTGATGAAACAGAGAGAAAACGGAAGGATCCGCCATCTCGGATTTTCAGCGCATGGAAGCTATGATGTGATGGAACGCTTCCTGAAGAAATACGGAAAGAGCATGGAATTTTGCCAGATCCAGTTGAATTACCTGGATTGGAGTTTCCAGGACGCCAAAGCAAAAGTGGAGCTTCTGAAAAAATACAACATTCCGGTTTGGGTGATGGAGCCATTGCGGGGCGGCCGTCTGGCAAATCTTACAGATGAGGAAGAAGCCAGATTAAAGGCCATGCGTCCCGATGAGAAAATCCCTGCCTGGGCGTTCCGCTTCCTGCAGTCCATCCCGGAGGTGACTGTCGTACTGTCCGGTATGTCCAATATGGAGCAGATGAAAGAAAATATCCAGACCTTCCAGGAAGCGAAACCTCTTTCCGAGGAAGAAATGAAAAGCCTGCTGGCTATGGCGGATGAAATGGTACGGAAGATCGTCCTGCCCTGCACCGCCTGCCATTACTGTGTGAGCCACTGCACGCAAGGGTTGGACATTCCGACTTTGCTGGCTTTCTACAATGAGCATTGCTTCACCGAAGGCGGATTTATCGCGCCGATGGCTTTGTCTTCGTATCCGAAAGACAAGCTGCCAAGTGCCTGCGTAGGCTGCAGGAGCTGCGAAGCTGTCTGTCCGCAGCAGATCAAGATCTCTGAGGCTATGGCTGATTTTTCTGAAAAATTGAATATGTAAAACGAGGATGGGGACATGGAAGGATATCTTATGAAAGAAAAAGGAAGAGCGAGTTAGAACGGGCAAAAGAAATAAGCGGCGGAGCATGGCATGATGTGCTGTGTTCCGCTGTTTTTTTGTGATCCGGGCGGCAACATCAGAGAAATGGGAAACGGGGAAAAATTTCACAACAAAACAAGGCCTGTTTACAACAACCCATATCAGCTGCGGACTTTTTTTATGATATAATAAAAGAGATGTTGCTTTAAGGAAGGAATTTTGATGTGAGGATGTGAAACAGATGGAGAATCTGACGGACAAAGCGGACGGCGCGCCGATTCTGGCGCAGGATGCCCTTTGTGTGGCGATCTGCGACGACGAAAAGCAGGTTCGGGATATGCTGGAGGAAAAAATAAAGGAAATGCTCCCGTCTGCCGTGACGGAAACCTTTTCTTCCGGGAAGGAACTGCTGGAAAGCGAAACAGAAGCGGATATTTTGTTCCTGGACATTCAGATGCCGGGAATGGACGGGATGGAGGCGGCAAGGCTGTACCGCAAAGAACATACGGACACGCTGATCCTGTTCGTTACGGCGGCGCCGGAATATGTCTTCGACGCCTTTGACGTGGGCGCGTTCCATTATCTGGTCAAGCCGCTGTCGGATGAAAAGTTTTGCGAGGTGTTCGGGAAAGCAGTGCAGGAAGCGGGAAACCGAAAGAGCAAAGGCGGAGAGCCGGACGGGGAATATATGATGATCCAGTCGGGCGGCGTACATACAAAAATACTTCTGAAGGATATGATCTATGCGGAGGTATTCAACCGCAAGGTCATCATCCATACCGTAAACGGCGATACGGAATATTACGGGAAGCTGACCGATCTGGAGAAAAAAGCCGGGGCGGATTTTTTCAGGACGCACAGGTCTTATCTGATCCATTTTAAGTTCGTGCAGAAGTATGATGCGGAAACCATCGTCATGCAAAAGGGCGCGGCGCTGGTCGCCAAGCAGAATTATCCTGAATTTGTCCGGCAGTATTTGAAATATAACCAGAGGAAAGGCAGGGAGGTTAAGTGAGCCTGATAGAATTTTGTTGGCATACGACGTCGTATCTGTCCATAATCGTGCAGCTTGCCGCCGCGGGCGTCTGCCTTGGGATCTTTGCCGCGCCCTATCTGCCGAACCGGAGCAAGGCGGTTCGGGCAGGCGCGGCATATGGCGTTGTCATGATCGCCTTATACGTCATGCCGCCGCAGATTGACAACATCCTCGCCTATTTCATCGGTACGCTGGCGGCGTTTCTCGTAATGTGCGCGGAGGACAGGCGCAATCTCAACCAAAAAATATTTTTATCTGTCACGTTCTTTTCAATGCGCTGGCTGTCCGCCTCCATGTTGGGAATTTTAGACCGCTATTTGGACCGCCTCCTTCTGATTCCGGAAATCATGGACCGGATCTGGCTGACTTACGGAATCTATGTGGCGATCCGCTTTGTGGATATTGCGCTTGGGATGCTGAATCTGCTTTTGGCGATCTGGGCGATCAACAGAGCCTATAAAGACAAAAACAGGTACATGGGAAAACGCGAGCTTTTGCTGCTTTCCGTGCCGTCGCTTTCCGGTGTGGCCGGTTATGCGGCATATCATTTTTATCAATTCAGAGATGAAATGGCGGGATTTTATGATCTGCTGTGTTTTTTCTACTATCTGATCTCCATACTGACGGTCCTCGCGATCGTTGTGATCTTTCAGCGATGGAAAACATCGCAGGAAGAACAGGCGGGGCAGCAGCTTTTGGAAAGCCAGATCGACAATATCAAGACGCACATCGAAGGGGTGGAAAAGCTGTACGGGGATCTCCGCTCCCTGCGCCATGACATGGGAAACCACATCCAGATGATCGAGCGTCTGATGGTGGCGGGAAACAGCGCCGAGGCGTCCGCCTATCTGGAAAGGCTGAAAGGCGAATGGCAGGAGCTTACGCCGAAGGTCCGGACGGGAAACCCGGTCGTGGACATGATCCTTCTGGAGAAGAAAAAAGAAGCCGAGGCGAGGGGTATCCGGTTTACCTGTGATTTCTGTTATCCAAACGGAACAGGGCTGGATGCGTTCGACGTCAGCGTCCTTTTGTATAATGCGCTGAATAACTGCCTGGAATCGGTAAACGGGGAACATCCCTATATCAAGGTTCAGGCATTCCGCAAGAACAGTGTTTTTATGCTGATCGTCAGCAACAGCTTCACTGGAAGGCTCCGGATGGATGCGGCGGAGGGGCTTCCCTTTACGACAAAAAAGAGCGGCGGGCATGGGATCGGCTTAAAAAATATGCGCCGGGTGGCAAGAAAGTATATGGGCGATCTGTCCTTTGAGCAGGATAAGGATGAGGTCACGGTAGGGATCATGCTCCAGATCGCTTAGGGGCTTCACAACAAAATAAGGGCGGTTCACAACAAGTTTGTTGATTTCGGTAAATTTTCTTACGATAAATGTTACAGAAGGATGACATGATGGCAAGCGGCAGCAAAGGGAACACAGAAACGGATTTCAGATCAGTAAAATTCAGGGAGGATGATTTACAATGACAATTAACGGAATCAACGGAACAAACACGCAGGCAGCGCAGATGGGGATGAATCAGGCAATGGATTCGTACAGCAAGAACATTCAGAGCCAGATCGCCAATGCGCAGAAGCAGTTACAGGAGCTTTCTTCCAACGAAGAAATGACGCCGGAAGAAAAGATGAAGAAACGGCAGGAGATCCAGCAGCAGATCAGCGACCTGAACATACAGCTCAGACAGCATCAGATCGAGCAGCGCAAGGAAAAACAGCAGGCGAAAGGCTCTTCTATGGATGAGATGCTCGGCGGGACAAATGCAAGGAGAGGCGGCAAGGGCGCCGGATTTTCGCAGGCGAGCATGACGGCAATCCTTTCCGCAGATACGTCCTTAAAACAGGCAAAGGCGCAGGGCAGCGTGGCGACTGGCCTGAAGGGCAGGGCAGGCGTGCTGGAATCGGAGATCCAGCAGGACGCAGGCAGGGGCGCATCTGTGGAGAAGAAGAAAGAGGAGCTTGCGGAAGTAAAGCAGAAAGCGCAGGCGGCCACGGCTTCGCAGATGAATACGCTTGCGGAGGCGGGCAAGGCTGTGGAGAAAGCAGCGGAAGCAGAACGCGCGGAACAGAAAGATTCCGATGAAAAAGAGAAAAAAGCGGCGAAGGCAAAAGACAAAACAGAAGGCGGCGCAAAGGGAGAAAAAGCGAAGGAAGACGGATCCGTTAGCACGCAGACGGGCAGCAAAAAGAGCGTACAGCCGGATCACAATGAACAGGACGCACAGCCTGACCAGGCGGCCGTTCCCGAAGCACAGGCGGCGCAGGAAGCGGCATATGCCCATGTAGACGTGCGGTTGTAAAGGTGGGAAAAGCGATGAGGATCAATGGAAATTTCTTTTTCAATAAGTATTCCAAAACTTATATGAAAGACGGCATTCTTTACCACAGAGGAAACCGTACAGAATCGAAACTTTATACAAAGCAGGGGGATATGATATTATGTCTATGACGATCAACAGCGTTTCCAATGCTTATGCCGACAACAGCACGAAAGCGGCAGAAAAAAAGCAATCTACAGAGAACACGCAGAACAGGCAGACACAGCAGGCGGACGCCCCGCAGCTATCCGCAAAAGCGCAGGCGTATCTTGACAAGATGAACAGATCCTATGGCAACATGGAGTTCCTCGTCTACAGCTCCGGCAAGGACGCAAAGGAAGTTCTCTCCCACAGCACAAAAGAAGTTTCCGTCATGCTGTCACGTGAGGAAATCGAGAAAATGGCGTCTGATGAAAAGTATGCCGCCGAAAAAATGAAAGGCGTGCAGGGCGCGCTCCGTATGTCAGAGCAGATCAACCGTGAATTTGGCTATACATCCGCTTTTGGCAGGAAAGGGAAAAATGCCGACACACGGATCAGCAGGATCGCGATCTCGTTTAACGACGACGGCTCTACGCATATCTTTGCGGAGCTTGAGAAGTCCAGCCGGAATCAGCGGGAACAGATTGAAGAAGCAAGGGCAGAAAAACGGGCGGAAGATAAGCGGACACAGAAGAAACAGCACGAAAAGCGTCTGGAAGAAAAGGCGGCGGACCGTTATTCCCGGATGAACGCCGACACAAAGCATACGGTCGTGGAAGCGGGAAGCGTGGACGAACTGATGAAGAAGATCG
>CANQTH010000087.1 GCA_947626795.1 uncultured Lachnospiraceae bacterium | reverse complement strand
CTCCTTGTTTCCCTTTTCACTTCCAAATGAATCAAACCGTGTAACAGTTCATATAAATTGTTACATTCTGCCATCTGTAAAAGCCCGTGTTTCCGGCGTTTTTGGCGTTGCGGCGTATTTTTTGCCCCTCGCCGCCCAAATGGCCGGGCGCGCATAGAAAAAGCCCCGCCGGACGCTTTCCCGCGGTGCGTCCAGTGAGACTTCTGTTTTTTGATTTCCTATATATGGTATGGGATTTTGATTTCTGATACGATATCTTGTATGGTTTTCGAAAAAAGATAAAATCCAAAGAATTTTTTTGAAGAGAGGGGTTAAGTATTTCCGGAACGCTCCGATATAGTTTGTGTAACAAGGAAATGTAACATTTTATATGAAATGTTACATTTTTTGTTGCAAAAAAACAGGAAGCCGCTCTATTTCGGGCAAATGGCCCGGCAGCTTCCTATTCTTTTTCATTTCGCGCGGCGCGTCATTTCTTATGGCATTCGCCGCGCGCGGCGCAGTTCTGGCATCCGCACCCGCAGGCGGAACGTCCCGCCCGCATATCGTGAACCAGCTTCCTGACAGCCAGCGCGACGACGGCGGCCAGCGCGAAGCCGATCAGGATCGTCGCTATATTCGCTTCCAACCACACAAGCATGGCCATCCCTCCTTCCAGACGCACGAGCGGGTCTTCACGGATCATTTATCCTAAACCCAATCAGAAGTTTGCAACTACTATCAATCAACACCAGGATTTCCCTTCACGGATCATTTATCCTAAGCCCGGTCAGAATACCAGGCTGCCGATCAGGTTGACGGCCAACGCGACGACATAAGCGAACGCGCACTGATATCCGATCGCGAACCATGTCCATTTCGCGCTGTTCATCTCCCGCTTGATCGCGCCCATCGCCGCGAAGCACGGGGCGCACAAGAGGTTAAATACCAGGAATGAATACCCGCCGACCTTCGTGAACGCTTCCGCGAGGTTCCCATAGACCGAGCCGGAACCGCCGTACAATATGCCCATCGTCCCGACGATGTTCTCCTTTGCCACAAGGCCTGTGATCGAAGCGACCGCCGCCTGCCAGTTGCCCCATCCAAGCGGCGCGAAGATCCAGGCAATGGCGTTCCCGATGGCCGCAAGGATGCTCTTGTCAATTTCGTCCTCCGCCAGCATGCGGAACCCGTCCTCGGCGAACCCAAAGTAAGTCGTGAACCATACTACGATCGTAGAAAGCAGGATGATCGTCCCGGCCTTCTTGATGAAGCTCCATCCCCGCTCCCACATGGAGCGCAGCACATTGGAAAGCGTCGGCCAATGATACGCCGGAAGCTCCATGACGAACGGTGCCGGGTCCCCGGCGAACATTTTTGTCCGCTTCAGGAAGATTCCGGACACGATGATGGCCGCCATCCCCAGGAAATACGCGGAAGTCGTCACCCACGCCGAGCCGCCGAAGATCGCCCCCGCGATCATCGCGATAAACGGCATCTTCGCCCCGCACGGGATAAATGTGGTCGTCATAATCGTCATGCGTCGGTCCTTCTCATTTTCGATCGTCCGCGACGCCATGATCCCTGGGACGCCGCAGCCCGTCCCGATCAGGATCGGGATAAAGGACTTGCCTGACAGCCCGAATTTCCGGAACACGCGGTCCAAGACAAACGCGATCCTCGTCATATAGCCGCAGGCCTCTACGAACGCAAGCAGGAAGAACAGGACGAGCATCTGGGGGACGAACCCCAAAACCGCGCCTACGCCAGCCACGATCCCGTCTAAGATCAGCCCGCTCAGCCAATCCGCGCAATTTACGCGCTCCAGGAAATTTCCTACCAAAACGGGGACGCCCGGCACCCATACGCCGTAATCCGCAGGATCCGGCGCCTCGCAGCCATATCCCTCGTAAACGTCGATGGCCGCGAGCAGGTCTTCATAGGAAGCCGTCATCTCTTCGTCCGCCATGGTCTCCTCGTCAACGACCGTATAGGACGCCTCGCCGATGCCTTTCGCGTCTTCCGCAAAAGCCGCAAGCGCTTCCTTCGCCGCCTCCGCGTCGAAATCCTCCGCTTCCGCATCCAGGACGTCCGCCACGCCCTCGCCGATGCCCTGCTCATTCGCATATGCAACGTATCCGTCCACGACCTGGGCCGCCTCCCCGAACGCATCCGCGTCTTCGGCATACGCGGCCGAACCCATGCCAAACAGATGCCAGCCGTCCCCAAACAGCCCGTCGTTCGCCCAGTCTGTCGCGGCCGCTCCGATCCATACCATGGAAATGTAATAGATGCAGAACATCACCACGGCAAAGATCGGCAGCCCCAGCCAGCGGTTCGTGACAATTTTGTCGATCTTGTCGGAGATCGTCAGGCTGCCCGCGTTCTTCTTCCGATAGCAGGCCTTCATCATCTGCCCGATGTAGACGTAACGCTCGTTCGTGATGATGGACTCCGCGTCGTCGTCCATTTCTTCCTCCGCCGCCTGAATGTCCTTTTCCATATGCTCCAGAACATCCGGGGCAACGTTAAGCTGCTCCAGCACCTTCTCGTCGCGCTCAAAGATCTTGATCGCATACCAGCGCTGCTGCGCCTCCGGCATCTTATGGACGGCTGCCTCCTCGATATGGGCGATCGCGTGTTCCACCGCCCCGGAAAACGTGTGCATCGGGACCGCCGTACCGCTCTTCGCCGCTTCCACGGCCGCCTCCGCCGCCTCCATGACGCCCGTCCCCTTGAGGGCGGAGATCTCGACGATCCTGCAGCCGAGCTGGCGGCTCAACTCCTCCGTGTTGATCTTGTCGCCGTTCTTCTTCACGACGTCCATCATGTTGATCGCGATGACGACCGGGATCCCAAGCTCCGCAAGCTGCGTCGTCAGGTAAAGGTTCCGCTCCAGGTTCGTGCCGTCCACGATGTTCAAGATGGCGTCCGGCCGCTCCCCTACCAGGTAATTCCGCGCGACCACTTCCTCTAAGGTATACGGGGAAAGGGAATAGATCCCCGGCAGGTCCGTGATCGTCACGTCCGTATGCTTCTTTAGCTTCCCTTCTTTTTTCTCAACCGTTACCCCCGGCCAGTTCCCGACGAACTGGTTCGATCCGGTAAGCGTGTTGAACAATGTGGTCTTCCCACAGTTTGGATTGCCCGCAAGGGCGATTCTTATGCTCATTGCTGTTTTCCTTTCTTTTTTGATATTCGCAAGCGGCAGGCCTGCGCCCCCGCGCCCGTCTTCCGCAAAACGCGGCCTGCGTTAAGACCCTCACACGCCGATCCCGCGCCCGTCTTTCGCAAAACGAGAACTGCGTTAAGGCCTTCACTCCACCTCGATCGTTTCCGCGTCTGCCTTGCGGAGCGAAAGTTCGTAGCCACGCGCGGTAATCTCGATCGGGTCGCCAAGCGGCGCCACCTTCCGGACATAGATCTCCACGCCCTTCGTGATGCCCATGTCCATGATCCTGCGCTTTACCGCGCCCGTCCCATGGATCTTCACGACTTTCACTGTCTCTCCGATCTTTGTCTCACGCAATGTCTTCATATTCCCTCCTCCTTTCAGATCATGATCTTTTGCGCCATTTCCTTGCTGATCGCGACCCGGGCCTCTTTCACGTTCACAATGACGTTCCCGCCCATCTGCGCGATCACGGATACAGTACCCCCGGCAACAAAGCCCAAGTTCTCCAAATGCTTTTTTGTCTCCGGCTTCCCGCCGATCCTCTTAATGACATTTTCCTCCCCTACATTTGCAAATGCCAGTGGTATCATATCCCATCCTCACTTCCTATGGGCCAGGCCCAAAACATTGATTAGTTTATCCTAACTATCAGGTTTATTGTAGTTATATTTGACTAACTTGTCAAGTGGATTCTGCGCTTTTTCCGATTTTCCAACTCAATTTCATGATTTTTGACATCTGGTTAGCGTTTCCTAACTCCTGATTTGGCATGATTGCACAAAAGAATTGTTTTTTTCTTTCCAAAATGATATGATGGAGAGAGGACAGATCGTAACCGCTCCGCCCAAGGCTTTGCGCCTGCCGCAAATTCTGCAAGGATACAAAGCCGCAGCCAGGAGGAAAGCCGCAGGGCAAAACGGTTACAGCGAATCGGAACATCATCCCCATGTGCCGCCGCCGTCCCCGCCAGGCAGCGCGGGGCGGGCCTTCGGCAGCACATCAGGAAAAACAGGAGGATGCCATGCAATATATCAAGCATAAATCAGAAGAATCCATGGAGGATTACTTAGAAACCATCTTATTGCTGCAGCGCAAAACCGGGAATGTCCGTTCCATCGACATCGCCAACGAGCTTGGCTACAGCAAGCCGAGCATAAGCGTCGCCATGAAAAACCTCCGAAAGCAGGACTATATCGCCATCGACCCGAACGGTTTCATCACCTTGACGCCAAGCGGGAAAAAACGGGCGGAAGACGTCTTTGAGAAGCATACCATCCTCTCCGATCTGCTGATCCGCTTAGGCGTAGACGAAAAGACCGCGCGGGAGGACGCCTGCCGGATGGAACACGATATCAGCGCGGAGAGCTTCGCCGCCATCAAAGGCTGCATCCAGAAGATGCAGGATCCGGCCGAATAAAATATCCCGCCACGCCAAAGCCCGCTTACGGGTCTTGGCGCAGGATCCGGTCTGTAACCGTCCCGCCTTACGGCTTTCCTGTTACGGGATTCCCCATTCCGGTCGCCTTCGGCGGGGACGCCCGATTCATGAAAAAGCAATCCACCGAAAAAGGACGGAAGAGCTGCGCGGCAGCCCCTTCGTCCTTTTCTCTTTCTTATCTCTTATGCTTTCTCTGCCTCTTTATTTTTTCCTGCTCAAATGGAACACCCGCATCAGCTCTTTCAAAATGCCCGCCTGCTGGCTAAGCTGCTGGCTGGTCGCCGCGCTCTCCTGCGCTGTCGCGGAATTGGTCTGCACCACGCTGGAGATCTGGCGTATCTGCTCGCGCACCTGCAGCACGGCGTCCGCTCCCGCGCGCGCGGCCTCCGCGATCCCATTCGTAACGTCCACGATATCCCCGGCCCCGGAAACGACGGACTCTAACTGCTTCGCCGTCTCGTTGGCGATCTTCGTCCCATGCTCCACCGCCACGACGGAACGCTCGATCAGCGTCGTCGTCGTCTGCGACGCCTCCGCGCTCTTCGCCGCAAGCTCGCGCACTTCCCCGGCCACAACGGCAAAGCCCTTCCCTGCTTCCCCGGCGCGCGTCGCCTCGACGGACGCGTTCAGAGCGAGGATGTTCGTCTGCGCCGAGATATTCTCGATCGTCTTGATGATCTTCCCGATCTCGTTCGAGCGGTCGTTGATCTCCTGCATCGCGTTGATCATTTCCTGCATCTTCTGGTTGCATTCCAGGATCTGTTCCTCTACCTTCTCTACTTTCTCATTCGCGGTCGCCGCATTCCCGGCCGTCACTTCCACCTGCTCCGAGATGCGCTCGATGTTGCTGTCCAAGTCCTCCACGGAGCTTGCCTGCTCCACCGCGCCCTGGCTTAGCGCCGTCGCCCCGATCGCCATCTGCTCCGCGCCGTTGGTGACATAGTCGGAGCTTTCAATGATCTGCGACATCGTACTATTCAGCCTTGCCAGAATGCCGTCGAGGGATTCCTTGATGGACACGAAATCGCCCACATAATCCTGGGTCGTCTCCACGGAAAGGTTGCCCCCCGCGATCTCCGCCAGCACGTTGGAAAGCTCCCCGATATAACGGCTCATCCTGTCCATCGTCTGCTCGAACGTCCGCGCCAGGAACCCGACCTCGTCGTTCGAGCGGATATTCATCTTCTTCTGCCCGCCGTGCAGGCCCATGTCGCCCTGTTCCATGGTCTGCGCTAAGGACGTCAGCTTCGACAGCGGCTTGGAAACCGCGTTGCGCATATACGCCGCCAGGATCAGGATGCCGACCACGATCAGCGCCGCGCCTACGGCCATGGATTTCGTCACCGTCTTGTCAATCTCCCGGTTCGCATCCTCTATGGATACCCCCGCGAAGATCAGCCCCGTGATCTCCCCGTTTGCATCCTTGGTCGGCACATAGGAGCAAAGATGCTCTTTCCCTAAGATCTCCGCGCTTCCCACATAGGACTGCCCCTGTACCAGGATCAGATCCTGAAGCTCCTCGGAAAGCTGCGTCCCGACCGCGCGCTCCCCATCCTGCATGATCGTGGTGTACGCGCGCGTGTCCCCCTCGAAGATCGTATATTCGTTGCCTGTCTGCTCCTTGAGATCGTCCAGCACCTGCGTCATGTCTCCGCCTTCCGGATGCTCCGCCATCTCATAAGCAAGCATATTCGTCCCGCTTACGCACTGGTATTCCAATATGCTCACCGTAAGGTCGCGGAATTCCGCAACGCATACCTGGACAACGATGCCGATGCTCAAGATCAGCAAACACGCCACTACGACGCCTACCTTCCGTCCAAGATGATGGATCCTCGTCTTTTTTTCTTTTTTCATTTAACCTTCCACCTCTGTATCCTTTGTCGATGCCAGGCGCGCCGCCCGGCCGCCCGTTTTCCCACCTATAGATATATTAACGATTTTTTCCGCAAATTGCAAGGGAAACTTATTTCATCTCCTCCCGCAGCGTAACAGTTCAGCCTTCGGCCTCACAGTTACGGAATCCGGCTCATTAAAAATTTGCCTTCGGCAAAGAGCCGGATTCCCACTCGGCAAAATTTACACGTTCTTACAGACTTTGCAGCAAGTGCAAAGTCCTAGGCTAAACTGTTACTTCGCAGCTTCCGCGCGGCCTCCTCGCGCTGTCGGCACATTTCCGCCCAATTCGGGATCTTCTCCAATTCCACGGAAAACGCGGCCAGCTCCTTCGGGACGTCGATCTGCTGCGGGCAGCTCCTCGCGCATTTGCCGCACTGGACGCAGGCGGACGGCCTGCTGCCCTCGTCGAGGCTGTCGACCATCACCCGGATGTTGAAATTCGGGGAAAACCGCATATCGTTATAGAGCGAGAGCAGCAGCGGGATATCCAGGCCCTTCGGGCAGCCGTCGCAGCAATATCGGCACGCCGTGCATGGGACGGAATTTTTCATGCTTTCCGCCGTCTCGGCCAAAAGCGCCGCTTCCTCGTCCGTCAGCGGCTCTTCCTCGCCGAAAGTCCTCGCATTGTCCGCCATCTGCTCCAAGTCCGACATACCGCTCAAGATCATTTTCACATTTGGAAGCCTCAAAAGCCAGCGGAACGCCCAGGACGCGTCCGATACGCCGGGACGCAGGCGCGCCAGCTTTTCGCCCGCCTCTTTCGGCAGATGCGCGAGCTTCCCGCCCCTGACAGGCTCCATGACCCAGACGGGGATCCCGTATTTCTCCAAAAGGCCGTATTTCGCCTTCGCGTCCTGCAATGTCCAATCCAGGTAATTGAGCTGGATCTGGCAAAATTCCATCTCGCCGCCATACAGCCCGAGGAACCGCTCCAGGTTGTCCGGCATCCCGTGGCTGGAAAAGCCCAGATGCCGGATGCGCCCGGCGCGCCTCTGCTCCAGGAAATAATCCACGATGCCCCATCTCGGGTCCAGGTACGTGCCGATCGAATTCTCGCAGACATTATGAAGCAGATAGAAATCGAAATATGAAACCTGGCATTTTTCCAACTGTTCCTCAAACGTCGCCGCCGGGTCGTAGCTCGCCGCGACCTGATGCCCCGGATATTTGGTCGCCAAAAAATAGCTTTCCCGCGGAAGCTGCTTTAACGCCTTCCCCATGATGATCTCAGACTTCGCATTGTGGTACGGGTAGGCGGTGTCGTAATAATTAATGCCGCATTCCGCCGCGTAGCGCACCATCCGGCCAACCGCCTCCTCGTCCACTTCCCCGCTCCCGTCCGCGCGCAGCGGCAGGCGCATCGTCCCAAGCCCCAGCATGGCTAATTTCTCTCCTTTAAAATCCGTATACCGCATTTTTTCTCCTTTCCGGCATGGCCCATGCCCTCCCCCGATACTCTAATCATACCATTATTTTAAAAAATTCATAGGATTTTTATTGATTTTCTTGATTTATCATGTATAATATCATAGAGGTAGTAAATTTTTCCGCCCTAACGGACTGCATTTACTTAATACCCAAAATCTAAAAGAAGAGAGGTAATGTGTGAGATGGCTATTGATTTAAGCAAGTATGGCATCAACGGAACAAAAGAAATCGTGTACAACCCTTCTTTCGAATTGTTATTTGAAGAAGAGACGAAGGCTGGCCTGGAGGGCTTCGAGAAGGGCCAGGAGAGCGAGCTTGGCGCAGTAAACGTAATGACGGGCATTTACACCGGGCGTTCCCCCAAAGACAAATTCATCGTAATGGACGAGAATTCCAAGGACACGGTATGGTGGACGACCGACGAGTACAAGAACGACAACCATCCGGCTTCCGAAGAGACATGGAACGCGGTAAAGGAGATCGCCTTAAAAGAGCTTTCCGACAAAAAGCTGTATGTCGTAGACGCATTCTGCGGCGCGAACAAGGACACGCGCATGGCGATCCGCTTCATCATGGAAGTGGCTTGGCAGGCTCATTTCGTTAAGAATATGTTCATCCAGCCTTCCGAGGAAGAGCTTGCTTCCTTCGAGCCGGACTTCATCGTTTACAACGCTTCCAAGGCAAAAGTCGAGAACTACAAGGAATTAGGCCTTAACTCCGAGACGGCCGTAATGTTCAACATCACCAGCCGCGAGCAGATCATCGTCAACACATGGTACGGCGGCGAGATGAAGAAGGGCATGTTCTCCATGATGAACTACTATCTGCCGTTAAA
>CANQTH010000086.1 GCA_947626795.1 uncultured Lachnospiraceae bacterium | reverse complement strand
CCGTCAGGGTTGCGGTTCCGCCTTCCTGTACGGTCAATGTCTGCGGCAACGCGATTTCCGGAGTCGCAACTGGCTTCTCTTCTTCGGCTGCCTTAACCACTACCTCGCAGCGAGCGCTCGTAATAACCTTGGTACCGATCAGCGCGTCTACTGTAATCACCGTATTGCCTTTTTCCAGCGCTGTTACGATTGCAGATGTGCCATTGCCCTTTGTCGCAACGGATGCAACGTTCTCTCTGGACGACGTCCACTTATACGTAATCTCCAAGCCGTCGCATGCTGTCGATACTACCTTTACGGACAATTCTGCCCTCTCTTTTTCTGTCATCGAGAGCTTTGTCTCGTTCAGTGTCAAAGCGATTTCCGGCGTTGCGCCTGACTGCGGCTCTACGGTCACTGTGCACGTTGCCGGATAATCCTTGCCGTCAACCGTCATCGTTACCGTAACCTCTGCCGTGCCTGCTTTTTCACCTTTTACGGTTACTTTCTTGCCATCGCTTGTCGTTGCTATGCTTACGTTGTTGTTATTGCTCTTCCAGCTAAAGGTCGCGCCGTCGTCGTTCGTCGCTACTGCCGTCAGGGTTGCGGTTCCGCCTTCCTGTACGGTCAATGTCTGCGGCAACGCGATTTCCGGAGTCGCAACTGGCTTCGCCTCAACCTGAATCTCTACCGTCGCCGTGCCTACTACGATCTCGCCA
The DNA here is from genome assembly GCA_947626795.1 of uncultured Lachnospiraceae bacterium. Lineage (GTDB taxonomy): Bacteria > Bacillota > Clostridia > Lachnospirales > Lachnospiraceae > Petralouisia. Next base: position 8,118 of record CANQTH010000086.1, on the reverse strand, counting down.
ACCTGAGCGGTCAGAGTGATCTCTGCCGTGCCAGCTTTCTTGCCTGTTACGGTCGCGATGTTCAGGATATGACCCTGCTCATCCGTTTTACCCTCTACCGTCGCGGTTTCGTCATCGCTGCTATCCCAATCTAATGTGTAGTCGATGCTTGCGTCATCCGGCGTTACGATTGCCGTTACCTTCGTCGTGCCACCTACGGTGATCTTCTCATCCGCTGCCGTTACGGCTACTTCCGGCTCAATTACGGTTACATCGCAGCTTGCGCTTATCTTCGTGCCTTTTACGGTCGCTGTCACTTTCGTCGTGCCTTTGCCGACTGCCGTCACTACGCCGTCCTTTACGGATGCAACCTTTTCGTCCTCTACGGACCATTCAACTTCCTTGTTCTCTGCGTTATCCGGCTCAACCTTCGCGGTCAGTTTCTGTTCCTGGCCTTTGAAGAGCGTGAGCTTCTCCTGATCCAGCGTGACTTTTTCTGGCTCAATAACTTCCGGCTTTTTCTCCGTTACCGTAATCGTGCTGACTGCGATGATCGGGTTCGCCGGGAAATTGGTCGGGTTGTCGCAGTTCACCTCGAACGCAACATATGCCGTGCCTGGCTTCAGGCCCGTTACCTTCACCGGACCGAAAGCCGGATAGGTGAGGAACCAAGCACCGCCGTCATTGTTCGGGTCTTCCACCCAGTTGATCGAAACGATGTCGTTCTTGTTGTTCCCTGCGCCAGGGCCGCCTTCTGTCACATCCTTGCTGTCAACGAGCGTGTAGCGGATCGCATAGTATTCCGCATCCTTCGGGGTCATGGTCGGCGTGATCTCAACTGTTTCACCAACTTCGATCGTCTTGTCCTCGATCGTAGCTCCCGTGACGAATACTGGCTCCGGAGCCTTCTCCTTTACCGTCACCTTGCAGGTTGCGGTCTTGCCGCCGTCCTCTGTCTTGACGGTGATGTTCGCCTCGCCGACTGCCACTGCCGTCACCTTGCCGTTCGCGTCAACACTCGCTATCGCCGCATTGCTGCTTTCCCATGTCACATTCTGGTTGGTCGCGTCTGCCGGCTCGATGGTTGCCTTCAGGGTTGACGTCGCGCCCACTTCCAATTCCAATGTCTCCCGCAGCTTCACATCCGTTACTGCTACTGGGCCGGACGGAACGCTGGAGTCTGTTACCGTCACCTTGCAGGTTGCGGTCTTGCCGTTGGATGTCTTAACCGTGATGTTCGCTTCGCCAGCCGCTACTGCCGTTACCAGGCCCGTGTTGCTTACGGTCGCTACCGCTGCCTTGTCGCTTGCCCATGTCACTGCCTTGTTGGTCGTGTTTGCCGGAGCTACGGTCGCCGTCAACTGCTCGGTCTTGCCTTTCTCCAGGCTGAGAGCCGTCTTGTTCAGCGTTACGCCCGTTGCCTGTACTACCGCGGGCTTTGCCGGAGTCGGGTTCTTGACCGTTACGGTGACAGTCGCCTTCGCGCCCTGCTTGTCAGCCGCCTTTACGGTGATCTTCGCCGTACCAGCCGCTACCGCCGTGATCTTGCCCTTGCTGCTTACCTTAGCTACCTTTTTCTTGCTGGTCGTGTAAGTCAGCTTCTTGCTGCTCGGCTTCTTCGGCGTAATCTTGGTCTTCAATGTGAAAGTCTTGCCTTTCTGTAAGGTCAACTTATTCTTCTTCACATTCGTGACCGTGATCTTCTTGATCGGCTGCTTTACCGTTACCTTGCACTTAGCCTTTACTTTCTTGTTCGACTTGGAAGTAACGGTGATCGTAGCCTTGCCGACCTTCTTGCCGACGATCTTGCCCTTCTTGCTTACCGTTGCTACTTTCTTGTTGCTGGACTTGTATGTAACCTTCTTGGACGCTTTCTTCGGGGTCACTTTCTTGACCTTCAAAGTATAGCCCTTCTTGCCTACATACACAGTCACTTTTTTCTTTGACAATGTGATCTTCTTCGTTTTTGGCGCTTTCTTTGCCGCGTCTGCTACATCCGGTGTCGCGAATACGGCGGTGCATGCCAGAACGAATGCGAGCATCATTGCCAGTTTCCGAGTTGCCTGTTTCTTCTGCATGGCTGTTCTCCTCCCACTGCTATAATTTTTATTTAAGCACGTCCTTGTATGAAAATTATAGAAAAACCGGGAAGCAGTCACCGCTTCCTAAAAATTTTCAGGCAAGGGCTGTGCTTATAATCCACATTATAAGTACCGTTTTTTATTTTGTCAATAGAAATTTTTTATTATTTCCGTCATTTTTTTCGGGGGGGGGGGGGTTGAAAACCCCCGTTTTTTCGTGGAAAAATTTGCCTTCCGCGCTTTTTACGGCGTTTACCACACGACAATATCGTCGATCATTTCCCGCTGTTCCAGCGACGTCCGGCGCAGATAGATCCGCGTCGTCTCGATGTTTTCATGCCCCAGCAGGTCCGAGAGGAGCGCGATGTCGCCGCACCGCTCCAGGAAATTTTTGGCGTACAGGTGGCGGAACGAATGCGGGTACACGACGTCCCGGTTGACATGGTAGCGCTCGGCGATCCGCTTTAGCTGCTGCCCGACCCCGCGCGTGGAGATCTGCGCGCCCTGGCGGTTCAAAAAGAGGAAGCCGCTGCCGCGCCCTTCTTTTTCCAGCCATTCCATCGTTTCTTCCCGCAGGGCTTTCGGGATGTACAGCCTGCGGGTCTTCCCGCCTTTTCCATATAAATCCAGGCAGCCCTGCAGGACATGCTCGACTTTGAAGCTGATCAGCTCGCTCACCCGCGCGCCTGTCGCCCCTAAGTACCACACCACGAAATACCAGGAAAGGTTGCCGTCCTTTTTCAACTGGTTCTTGAGGTATTCGTAATCCGCGTTGCTGATCACATTCTCAAGATGGCTTTTCTGCTGGATCTTCACGGAACTTAGGCGCAGTTCCCCTTTTCCCAGGAAGGCAAGGTACTTGTTCATTGCCTGAATCCGCAGGTTGACGGTCTTTGGACGGAAAACGTCCATCAGATATTTTTTGTAGGCGAGCAGGTTTTCCTTTGTGGCCTCCCCGTAGTGCGCCTTAAAATAGTCGGCGGTCCAGACGTACGCCTCGATCGTATGTCCAGACAGGTTCTCTGATTCCAGATAGCTTTGAAATGTTTGTCTCATGTGACGACCTCCTTTGTTTTTTCACAAGAAGTTGTGGTCAAATTTTCAAAACCTACTATATATAATAGGAAGAGATTCATTTTCCACAGTTCCTTGCTGTGTCTTTTTCCATAAATCATTGTTCCTATAATGTGGATTATAAGCACAGCCCTTGCATCGGAGAAATCTTCGAGAGAGGGATCATTGCTTCCCCTTTTTGTGTGAGGATGTGCTTAAATAAAATTATAGCAGTGGGAGGAGAACAGCCATGCAGAGGAAACAAGCAACTCGGAAACTGGCAATGATGCTCGCATTCGTTCTGGCATGCACCGCCGTATTTGCGACGCCGGATGTGGCAGACGCGGCAAAGAAAGCACCGAAGACGAAGAAGATCACATTGTCCGCAAAGAAGAAGACCTTGTATGTAGGCAAGAGCTTCACTTTGAAGGTCAAGAAAGTGACCCCGAAGAAAGCGTCGAAGAAGGTTACATACAAGACCAGCAACAAAAAAGTAGCAACCGTAAGCAAGAAAGGCAAGGTAACGGGCAAGAAGGTTGGCAAGGCTACGATTACTGTTACTTCCAAGTCGAACAAGAAAGTAAAGGCTAAGTGCAAGATAACAGTAAAGCAGCAGATCAAGAAGATCACGGTCACGAACCCGAAGAGCAAGAAGCTGACCTTGCAGAAGGGCAAGACATTCACGTTGAAGACCACGATCTCGCCGAAGAAGCCGAGCAGCAAGAAGCTGACTTACAAGTCCAACAAGACGAAAGTGGCTAAAGTAAGCAGCAAGGGCAAGATCACGGCGGTAGCGGCAGGCACGGCGAAGATCACGATCGCGGCAGCTGACAAGCAGGGCGCGAAGGCGACTGTCACCGTAACGGTCACGAATCCGACTCCGGCAAAGCCCGCGGTAGTACAGGCAACGGGCGTAACGCTGAACAAGACGGCTCTTAGCCTGGAGAAAGGCAAGACCGAGCAGTTGACGGCGACCGTAGCTCCGGCAAACACGACCAACAAGGCAGTGACATGGGCAAGCGACAAGGCAGCGGTAGCGACCGTAAGCAACACGGGCCTGGTAACGGCAGTAGCGGCTGGCGAGGCGAACATCACGGTTAAGACATCCAACGGCAAGACTGCAACCTGCAAGGTGACGGTAACAGATCCGACGACGCCTCCGGCAGAGACGGTAGCGGTAACGGGCGTGAAGCTGGACAAAGACACGTTAGAATTGGAAGAGGGCGCGACAGCGACCTTGAAAGCGACTATTGAGCCGGCAAACGCGACCAACCAGAATGTGACATGGGAAAGCAGCAATGCGGCGATAGCGAAAGTTGAGAATGGCACTGTAACGGCCGTAGCGGCAGGCGAGGCGAACATCACCGTCAAGACAGAGGACGGCGGCAAGACCGCGACCTGCAAGGTGACGGTAAAAGCGAAAGCTCCGGTAGACCAGAAGGTAGCGGTAACGGGCGTGAAGCTGGACAAAGACACCCTGGAATTGGAAGAGGGCGCGAATGCGGACTTGACAGCGACGGTTGAGCCGTCAAACGCGACTGATAAGACCGTGACATGGGCAAGCAGCGAAAAAACAGTAGCAGATGTTGACGCGAGCGGCAAGGTAACGGCAGTAGCGGCAGGTACGGCAGACATCACGGTAACGACCAAGGACGGCAACTTTACCGCGACCTGCAAGGTGACGGTAACAGCGAAAGCTCCGGAGAGCAATCCGGTGAAATCCATCACGCTCAATGATGAGAATGTCGAAGTTGGCAAGAAAGTCACCATCACGCCGACCATCGACCCGGCGGACGGGACATACTACGGCTTCCGGTATATGATCGTGACGAGCAAGGAAGACTTGACGCCGGTGGATTCCGATGTAGTCTCCATCGAATGGGATGGCCAGAATGCGGGCTTCTCTGCAGAGGTCGTTCCGGTAACGGTAACAGGCCTGAAGGCTGGCAAGGCTTACGTGATGGCTGAATTAAACACCGACAACCAGGAAGGCCCGTCGGAGAACCCGGTCGTGGCAGTCAGCGAGATCACCGTGTCGAACAATACGGAAGTATCCGTAGCGGCAGCGGACACGACGATCACCGTAGGTGACACGACAACAGTAACGGCAACCGTAACGCCGGATGACGCTTACACATTTGAATGGAAGAGCGACAACGATGAGATCGCGACGGTAGAAGGCGACGGCGCAGACGACAATGGCTACACGCTGAAGACAGCAACCGTCAAGGGCGTGGCAGCAGGCACAGCGAAGATCACCGTGACCGTTAAGTTAAACGGGATTGAAGTAGGCACGGCGGATGTGGAGATCCAGGTTGAGGAAGAGCAGAAGGACGTGACGCCGGAAGTTGGCGAAGAAGTTACGATCACGCCGGATAAGCTGAATCTGACGGTTGGCGATAAGACCACGCTGACCGCTAAGGTGGACGTGACTGGCGACAACGCCGCTGATGTCGAATACGACTGGGTTGTCGGCGGAAAGGACACGACGAGCATCAAAGTAACGGGGAACGGCAAGACCGCAGAGGTCGAGGCCCTGGCGGAAGGAACTGCAACCGTCACCGTGAACGTGGTATACAACTCGAAAATACTTGTATCCTCCGATCCGATCAACGTCACGGTTGCGCCGAAGGAAGAGCAGAAGGACGTGACGCCGGAAGTTGGCGAAGAAGTTACGATCACGCCGGATAAGCTGAATCTGACGGTTGGCGATAAGACCACGCTGACCGCTAAGGTGGACGTGACTGGCGACAACGCCGCTGATGTCGAATACGACTGGGTTGTCGGCGGAAAGGACACGACGAGCATCAAAGTAACGGGGAACGGCAAGACCGCAGAGGTCGAGGCCCTGGCGGAAGGAACTGCAACCGTCACCGTGAACGTGGTATACAACTCGAAAATACTTGTATCCTCCGATCCGATCAACGTCACGGTTGCGCCGAAGGACGTGACACCAGACGTAGCATTGCCGAGTAAATTGTCTGTCGAGCAAGGCAAGACAGCATCTTTAACCGCAACAGCTACTGGCGATAACGCAACGTTTAGCTGGGATTGCAGCTCTGACACTGGCGTAATATCAATAGCAACAACAGACGACGCCAAAGAAGTAAAAGTAATAGGCAAAAAAGTAGGCATAGCAACAGTCACGGTAACGATGACGGTTAATGGCAAAACATATACCTCAGAGTGTACCGTAACAGTAACACCAAGCATAACAAAAGACATCACGGTTACAATCAAGGGCGACGCGACTGTCGAGAAAGGCAAGACGACCAAACTGACGGCAGAATTGACAGGCAAGGACGCGACAGGCGACGATGCTACCGGAGCTACGTATTCTTGGACAATTGCATCTCCAGATGTGGCAACGGCAACAGATGGCAACGTAACCGGAAAAACTATAACGATAGAAGGTTCAACGGCAGGAAAAACAACTGTTACTGTAACAGTAACAATCGGCGAAACAGAATATAAGGCAGATATAACAATTACCGTGATACCTTCGAGCCAGCAAGAAGAGCCGCCGAAGAAGGATGGCTCTCCAGATGCAGCAGCCAATTTAAAAGGTGATTTAAGAATTAACACAGACGACAGTGGTACGGACGTTGGAATTATTGCAACAAAGGGGGATGGTACTAAGGCTGAAACGTATGAAATCGTTTCTATCGATGTAAACTCATCTCCTGACAGTGCAGTGACAGCAACAAAAACAGATGGCTCACAAATCCATGTAACCGGTCATCAGAAAGGAGAAGCAACCGTTACTGTAAAAGTAAAGATTGAGAATGATTTTGCGTTCTTTGAATTTCGGGTAATCGTACAGTAATGAAAGAAACAGATTAAGCCCAACAAAACCCCCATCGCTGGCAAAGCATAGGGAATAAAGGAAAGGCTTGACCAAGAACCACCTACTTGGATCGTGAGATCCGAGGCAGGAAAAGGGAATGCCCCACGGCGAAAGCTGTGGGGCATTTCTCTGTTTTTGCAACAATTCAGCCTACGGCTTCCCTGTTACAGAATCCGCCCATTCCAAATCTCTTTCGGCAAGAACGGATTCCCTCCAGGCTGAATCTTCACACTCTTGCAGACTTTGCTGCAAATACAAAGCCCCGGTTCAAACTGCTATCTGCTCTTCTATTCTTTTTTCACGCTGCTTTTCCCAAAGTGCCGCCCGCATTTTTCCCCGGATCCATATAAACACCTCCGATAAACATAGAAAATACGGCTCACGGATACATGAAAATACGCTATACGGTAAGAAAAGATTTTGAAAACGACAGGATATTTTTGTGGATGATCCAGATCTGTCATGGAGGAGAACAGAATTAAGCCAGATCGAGCTGGCGACGTGGACGCATACGGAATTTGAGAAGATTCACCCATTCACGGACAGGAATGGAAGAACATCGAGGCTTATCATGAATTGCCAGCTCATGACGGACGGGTTTCCGGCCATATCGCTTGCGAAAGAGAATCGCATGAAGTATTTCAAGGCATTGGATTTCTCGGTTACTTTCGGAGGAAAATTTTAACCTTGCAAAAGCCCACCCTCTATGTTAGGATGGTTGAAAGGCGTTTTGCCTGGATCTAAAGCCGGGAGGCCCCGGTGTCTTCTTATTAAGGCAAAGGAAAGCGCGTGAGGTGCATTTCTTTTTGCTGCCGTATCAGATTCCCATATTTTCAGATTGTATGGCCTGGCCAAAAGAAAAAAGCCTGTAGCAGTTTGGCCCAGGACTTTGTTTTTGCTGCAAAGTCCATAAGGATACGAAAATGCAGCCCGGAGGAAAGCCGTCCCCGCCGAAGGCGGTCTGGAATGGGCGGATTCCGTGGCTGGAGCCAAAAGTCCGAAAGGCTGCAAATTTTCAGTTGTGAACCAGAAAGAAATCTTATATAATGGAGGAAAAGAAATGGAAGGAACGCAGAACAATATAAACAGGGAGCATAAGGACAGGCTGTTCAAGCTGGTCTTCCGGGAGAAGCGGGACCTGCTGGACCTGTACAACGC
>CANQTH010000085.1 GCA_947626795.1 uncultured Lachnospiraceae bacterium | reverse complement strand
CTATGCGCCGCCCCCGCGCTATCCGTTCTGCTCTGCGCTTGCCGTCCGCCGTCGCTGCGCCGCTTAGTGCCGTCATCCGCGCCGCCCACGCCATTTGGCATTTGCCGTCCGCTGCTTCGCGCCGCCCCCGCGCCATCCGTCCTTTGCGCGCCGCTATGCGCCGCCCCCGCGCTATCCGTTCTGCTCTGCGCTTGCCGTCCGCCGTCGCTGCGCCGCTTAGTGCCGTCATCTGCGCCATCCGCGCCGTCCGCGCCGCCTTCCGGCTTTCCGCCGCCGTGCGTTGGTTTCGCGCTGCCATTCGCCGCATCTTCCGGCTTTAACGCGACAAAGCGTTCCCGCAGAAACGGGTCGTCGTCCCACTGGCTGACGAACATCGTCGTTTCGGACAGCGGAAGGAAGATCCCCTTTACGTCCGCCAGGGAGTATCCGCTCCCCAGAAGATCCTCAGCGTCTAAGAGGATCTTGAAGTCTCCGCTTCCCCGCGAGAGATCCATGTTCCCGAGCGGGATGCCGGGCAGCTTCCCCTGTTTTTGCACGTAAAAATATACGGGCAGGGAAGGGCTGCTGTACCCGGTATTTTTCATATGTATCTCGGCCAGGCATCGGGCGTCCCGCTTCTCAATCTTGGCAAATCCGGCGTTGCGTCCTTTTTGGCCTTGTTCATATAAATAAAGATATGTGATCATTCGATGGAATCCAGACATTTGCATACTCCCAAAGGCATTTTTATATTGTATGCCGCTGCCTGGCGGGATATGACGGGCGGCGCGAAAAACGCCTCGCGCATGGATGCATGGGATATGCAAAAGGACATGGCTTTGCGGCCGCGTATCCGCGCGCAAAACGCGCCGTCCACCCCTCTTGCGGGAAGCGTAAAGCGCGACCGCCCGATCGGATAAAAAACATGGGGCTGCCGCGTTAAGGAACATAAGCATATGACAGCATATCGCCTGCCCCTGGCATGATGCCAGGCCCTGCGCGCCTGCTCCTTATCGCGGCAGCCCCATTAAGGGAACGGAGGAGGGGGGATTTGAACCCCCGCGCCGGGATTACCGACCTACTGGTGTTCGAAGCCAGACCCTTCAGCCGCTTGGGTACTCCTCCAAAACTTGCCTGATAAGTATAGTATACCAAATATTTTCAAAAATGCAAAGGAAAAATCTTGTAGAAGAGAAAATAATGGGATATAATGATAAAAAACACACGGAAAGGATGCGGAGGCAATGAAAAGAATTGGAATGTTGACAAGCGGGGGCGACTGCCAGGCACTGAACGCAGCGATGCGCGGGGTCGTAAAAGGGTTGAGCAACAATTTGGACGAGCTGGAGGTATATGGGTTCTTCAATGGGTATAAAGGATTGATCTATGGGGACTACCGTTTGCTCACGGGGGCGGATTTTTCCGGCATCCTCACGAAGGGCGGCACGATCCTCGGCACGTCCAGGCAGCCGTTCAAGCTGATGCGCACGCCGGACGAGAATGGCCTGGACAAGGTGGAGGCGATGAAGCAGACGTATCACAAGCTTCGCTTGGACTGCCTGGTGATCCTCGGCGGGAACGGCACGCAGAAGACGGCGAACCTCCTGCGCGAGGAAGGGCTGAACGTCATCCATCTCCCGAAGACGATCGATAATGACATTTACGGCACGGACGTGACGTTTGGCTTCCAGAGCGCGATCAACATCGCGACGGACGCCATCGACTGCATCCACACGACGGCGGCTTCCCATAACCGCGTATTCATCGTGGAAGTCATGGGGCATAAAGTAGGCTGGCTGACCTTGTACGCGGGGATCGCGGGCGGCGCGGACATCATCCTGCTCCCGGAGATCCCGTACGACATCGACCGGGTCGTAGACGCGATCGCGGCAAGGAATAAAGCGGGCAAAGGGTTTACGATATTGGCCGTTGCCGAGGGCGCGATCTCCAAGGAGGACGCGGCGCTTTCCAAGAAGGAATTGAAAGAGAAGCTGAAGAATTACAAATATCCATCCGTTTCTTATGAAGTGGCGGCCCAGATCGAGGAGAAGATCGGGAGCGAGGTGCGCGTCACGGTCCCGGGGCATACGCAAAGAGGCGGAAGCCCATGCCCGTATGACCGCGTGCTGTGCAGCAGGCTGGGCGCGGCGGCTGCGGATTTGATCCTGAAGGACGAATATGGCTACATGGTCGGCATGGTGAACGGCAAGACCAAGAAGGTGCCGTTGGAAGAAGTCGCAGGGAAGCTGAAGATGGTAGAGCCGAATTCCAAGATCATCAAAGAGGCGAAAATGATCGGGATCAGCTTTGGAGATTAAAGATGTCGTATACCGCGTTGTACCGAAAGTTCCGTCCCCGGGAGTTTGAAGACGTCCGGGGACAGGAACATATTGTCACCACATTGAAAAACCAGATAAAGGCAGGCCGGATCGGGCATGCCTATCTTTTCTGCGGGACGAGGGGGACAGGCAAGACGACGGTCGCCAAGATATTCGCGAAAGCCGTCAACTGCGAAAGCCCGAGGGACGGAAGCCCCTGCGGGGAATGCCCGTCCTGCAGGTCCATCGCGGCGGGCAGTTCCATGGACGTCGTAGAGATTGACGCCGCGTCCAATAACGGCGTGAACGATGTCCGCGAGATCCGCGAGGAGGTGGCGTATTCGCCGACCGAGGGCAAATACAAAGTCTATATCATTGACGAGGCCCATATGATGTCGAAGGAGGCTTTCAACGCGCTGTTAAAGACCTTGGAGGAGCCTCCTTCTTATGTTATCTTCATTTTGGCCACCACGGAAGCCCATGTGATGCCGATCACGATCCTTTCCCGGTGCCAGCGGTATGATTTCCGGCGGCTGACGACGGATACCATAGCGGAGCGGTTAGAAGAGCTGCTGGGAAAAGAGCAGGTAGAGGCCGAGGAGAAGGCGATCCGCTATATCGCGAAGGCGGCCGACGGCTCGATGCGCGACGCTCTGAGCCTGACGGATCAGTGCATCGCGTTTTACTTAGGGGAAAAGCTGACGTACGAGCATGTGCTGGAAGTCTTGGGCGCGGTGGACACGGCGGTGTTCGGGAAGATGCTGCGCCATATCCTGGCGGGAGACGTCGCGGGCGCGATCTCGCTGCTCGGCGAGATGATGATGCAGGGGCGCGAGCCGGGACAGTTTGTGCTGGATTTCACCTGGTATTTGCGGAACCTGCTTTTGCTGCAAAGCTCGGACGACATGGAGGACGTGCTGGACATTTCCGGCGACAACTTAAAGCAGCTCAAGGAAGAAGCGGCGCTGGCGGAAGCCGGGCGGCTCATGCGCTACATCCGCATTTTTTCGGAATTGTCCAGCCAGATCCGTTATGCCGCGCAGAAACGCGTGCTGATCGAGATCGCGCTGGTCAAGCTCTGCAAGCCGGAGATGGAGAGCGACTATGGATCCCTGGCCGAGCGCATCCGCATACTGGAGGAAAAGCTGGAGATGGGCGCGTTCGCGCAGGCGGGTGGCGCCGGGCGGCCTGAGCCTGCGGCAGGCGGCGCGGCCCATGCCCCGGAAGGAGAGCCGGAGGAAACCGTGAAGCTGCCCAAGGCCATCCCGGAGGATGTCCGCCAGGCTGTGAAGAATTGGAGGCCGATCCTGGGCGATCTCTCCGGCGGGCTGCGGAATTACCTGAAGCCCGCGCGGCTGAGCCTTGGCGGGGAGAACCAGCTTTTGGTGGTCTTAGAGGACGAGGTGGCGGAGGCGTTTGCGAATACGGAAGCGCACATACAGGAATTGAAAGGGGCGATCTCCGGGCGGATCGGAAAAGAAGTGGAAGTGAAGATCCAGTTGGATCGGTCGGGCCAGCCCGCCGGGGAGGCCTATGTGGATCTGAGCAAACTCATAAATATGGAAATAACCATGGAAGACGAGGAGGGCATATAGATGGCGAAGCGAGGCGGATTTCCGGGCGGGATGGGAATACCCGGGAACATGAACAACCTGATGAAGCAGGCGCAGAAGATGCAAAAGCAGATGGAAGAAGCGACGAAGGAGCTGGAAGAGAAGGAAGTCACGGCGAGCGCCGGGGGCGGGGCGGTCGAAGTGACGGTTTCCGGGAAAAAGGAAGTCACGAAAGTAAAGCTGGCCGAGGAAGTTGTTGACCCGGACGATATCGAGATGCTGGAGGATCTGATCATGGCGGCGACGAACGAGGCGCTGCGCAAGATCGAGGAGGAGTCCCAGCAGTCCATGTCCAAGATCACAGGAGGCCTTGGGGGGCTGGGCGGCGGTTTCCCGTTTTAGTAGGAGAAGGCGATGGATTATTACAGCAGCCAGATAAGCAAACTGATAGAAGAATTATCTTCTCTTCCTGGCATTGGGAGCAAGTCGGCGCAACGGCTTGCTTTTCATATTCTGAATATGCCGGTCGAGCATGTGGAGCAGTTGTCCGCGGCCATCTTAGAGGCCAGGAAGAACGTGAGGTACTGCAAGACGTGCTATACGCTGACGGACGACGAGATCTGCCCGATCTGCAAAAATGAGGCCCGCGACCATAAGACGATCATGGTGGTGGAGGATACCAGGGACCTGGCGGCCTATGAGAAGACGAAAAAATACGAGGGCGTGTACCATGTGCTGCATGGCGCGATATCCCCGATGCTGGGGATCGGGCCGGGCGACATCAAGCTAAAAGAGCTGATGCAGCGCCTCCAGGGGGATATCACGGAGGTCATCATCGCGACCAATTCCAGCCTGGAGGGCGAGACGACCGCGATGTACATCAGCAAGCTGATCAAGCCCGCAGGGATCAAGGTTTCCCGGATCGCCAGCGGCGTCCCGGTCGGCGGGGATCTGGAGTGCATTGACGAGATGACGCTTTTGCGGGCGCTGGAAGGGCGGACGGAGCTTTGAGGCGCGGCGGTGCCCGTCAAAAGAATATCCGGCCGCGCCGCAGACGCTGAAAGGGCGGACGGACTTTGGGGCGCGCGGGCGGCGCGTAAATTGTGAAAACGGGTCGAAATGTTTTTTCGGGGCGTGACAAGGAATGCCAAAAATTGCGGATGGAGTGTGCTACCATGGGGGAAAAGGGGTGACGCCATGATAGAGATCATTTGCAAAGAAGGTTTTCCAAAAGAGGAAACAGCGGAAACGAGGCTGTGCCTGCCCCGGAACATCCGTCAGATCGGAAGCCCGCGCGGAAGGCATAAGATATACATAGAAGATTATGTGTATACTTACTTAAAGGCCGCGGCCGGGAAAAAGGAATCCTGCGCGGCCATATTCCTGGGGGACAGCCAGACGCTCAGGGATATCCGCTACACGTTCGTCAGCGGCGCGCTGGAATGCGGGGAGGACATTTTCCGATGGGACGGCATTACGCTGGACCGCGGGTTCTGGGACGGCATTAGCGAGGAGCAGAAAAAATATTTCCCGGAGAAAAATATCGTGGGCTGGTTTCTGGGGAGGGCCGGGCAGGAAATGGAGCTGCCCGCCGTCGCGGAGGCCGCGCACCGGAAATATTTTGCCGGACGGGACAAGCTGCTCATGCTGATGGACGCGGTCGAGGGCGAAGAAGCTTTTTATGTGTACGAGCAGGGGTATCTCCAGAAGCGGGAAGGCTATTATATTTATTATGAGAAAAATCTCCCTATGCAGGAATACATGATCCATAGGCGGGAAGAAGAATTGCGCAGGCATGAGCTTGCCGTCGTGGCGGTGCAGGACGAAGAGGAGGAATTTGCGAAGCTTCGGCAGGAATTGGGCGAAGGGAGCGGGCCGGGCGGGACTGGGGACGCCCGGGCGGAGGGCGAAAAGGCCGACGGCGGCCAGCCGGAAGGCGGGACAAGCCTCCCGGAGGATCTTCCCGCGATCAAGAGCAATTCCGAAGGGCCTAAGACCCATGCGGAAGAAGCATTGGAATCCTACCGCTATGCGATATTGGAAAAACAGGGGAAGCGGCTGGAACGGCAGAGCCGCAATTTCTTGTATACCGCCGCCTCGTTTTTCCTGGTGGTCGTCAGCGTCATAGGGATCACGACGATCAACAATTACCGGAAAATGCAGGAAGTGGAAGAGACGCTCAGCACCCTTGGAGGCGCGGCGGAAAGCGGCGCGGAAAGGCGCGCGGAGAGCGAGGGGCTGGTTGTGGAGAGCGTCGCGTCCCAGGTTTCGCCTTCCGGGGACGGCGCGCAGGGTGAAAACGCCGGAGGAGCCGAAGGAAGCCAGGCAAAAACGTCGGGAGAGGACGCGCAGGGATCCGCGGGAAGCCGGGAGAAGGCGCAAAAAGGAAGCGCGGCGGAGTCTCCGAAAGCGGATCGGAGTCAGACAGGCGGCGCGCAGGATGATAAAAAAGCGGAGCCGGGAAGCGAGCAGACGGAAGAAACGTCCGAAGGCCAGACAGGCAGCGCGCAGGACGCGGCGGACGGACAGGAAGGGAACGACTTGGGCGGGGAAAAAGCCAGCCAGCCCGGAGGGCAGGAAGAAGGCCAGCCAGACGAACCGGAAGAAACAGGGCAGTCCGGCAGCCAGGAAGCGAGCGGCCAGCCCGGAGGGCAGGAAACGAGCCAGACCGAAGGGCAGGAAGACAGTCCGTCCGGAGGCAAAGAAGGCGGCCAGCCGGATGGGCAGGAAGCGAGCCAGTCTGAAAGCCGGGAAGACGGACAGCCGGAAGGGGGCGAGGATTCCGGAGACGCGGGCGAGCCAGCCGCGGCGCCTGCGGCGCCCCGTTATTACACGGTGAAAAAAGGCGACACGCTTGCGGCAATCTGCCTGAGCATATACCACAGTCTGGACAAGATGCAGCAGCTGTGCGAGGCGAACGGGATCGAGGACGGCGACAAGATCTACGTCGGGCAGAAGCTGGAGCTGCCGTGAGGGAACAGGTCAGCCTTGCGGAATTTTCATATCCTTACAGACTTTGCGGTTGCGCCGTGAGGAAAATGGCTACACAGAAGGCGGAAGATGTGCTACAATGTCCAAAAGAGGAACGGCAGCGTTTGGAGGTGCGGGTTTGGCGGATAAGACATACCAGATTGCAGAGTCGGATGTGACGCAGATGCATGAGAAGATACACAGGCACAGGAGGCGGATCGTCGGGGGCGTCATGCTCGCGGCGGCGATCCTCTTCGCGGGGCTGGCCGGATGGTATCTGTATCTGCAGGGCAGGACGTATACGAAATACGACGTGCGCGCGTCGGCGGCGCGCGAGGACACGGAAGGGGCGCAGTTTGTCACGTTCTGCGGCAATGTCATCCGGTACGGAAAAGACGGCGCCGTTTACATGGACAAGAGCAGCCGCGTCATCTGGAACCAGACGTACGAGATGCAAAACCCGGTGATAGACACCTGCGAGGGCTATGCGGCCATATCGGAAATGCAGGGCGATCGGATCTATATCATGGATACGTCCGGCCCTTGCGGGGAGATCAAGACCACGATGCCGATCCAGCGCGTGAAAGTCGCGAACCAGGGCATGGTCGCGATCCTGATGGAGCAGGACGGCGCGGGCCGCATCCAGCTTTACGGCAAAGAAGGGGATTTCCTGGCGGAAGGGGAACTCCATACCGGGAACAGCGGATATCCATTGGATATCGCCATTTCCAACGACGGGAAAAAGATGGCGGTGTCCCTTTTGGATGTGAAGGGCGGGAGCGTGAAAAACAGCATCACGTTTTTTAACTTCGATTCCGTCGGGCAGAACGAGATCGACAATATCGTGGGGCAGTATTCCTACGCGGACATGGTATTCCCCAAAGTGGAATTTTTGACGAACAACGTCATGGCGGCGTTCGGGAATGCGGCGGCCGTTATTTTTGAAGGGGCGCAGAAGCCGAAGGTAAAGGCGGAGATCGCGCTGGATACGGAAGTGCGCAGCATCTTTTACAACGAGGCATACGTCGGGTTCGTGTTTGACGCGGGAAACGGGAAAAATCCCTACCGGATGCAAGTCTGCGACCTGCGCGGGAAAGCCGTCATGAAAACGGATTTTGGCGTGGACTACCGGGAGATCGAATTTCTGGAAAATGACGAGGTGTGCGTCCTTGGGGAAAAAGAATGCGCCATATACACGCTTCGGGGCGTTGAGAAATTCCATGCGGAATTCAGCCGGGATATCCGGAAAGTCCTGTTTGCGGGAGGCGTCCGGGATTATATCTTCCTGATGGAAAAAGAGACGCAGGAGGTCCGGCTGAAATAAGGAATGGAAAGCCGCGAGGCTTCCCGGTTATGCCAGGCGGGCTGCTGCGAAATGGGAGAGCGGTAAGATGGATGGTTTGCTTTTGGTCGTATTGCTGGTGATCGGCGGATTCGCGCTGCATGGATATCTTCGGGGACTGGTGAGGCTCGTGTTTTTCCTGGCGTCCGTTTTCCTGGCGGTCGCCCTCGCATCGACGGCGGCGCCTTATGTGGCGGGCTTCATGCGGACGGAAACGCCCCTGTATAGCTTGATTGAGGAAAAATGCGAGGACGCGCTCCGGCAAAAAACGGAAGAGGGCCTTCAGGAAAAAACGGAAGAAGGGCGGGAGATCTTTGGGATAGAGCTGCCCGGGGAATTGCAGGAAACGGTTTTGGGGGGCGTCCTTGGGGAGGCCTCCGATCTTATGGAAGAAAGCGGGATTTACGAGCGGCTGGCGGAGCAGTTGGCGGAAGCCGCCGTGCAGCGGATCGCGTGGGCGGTTTCTTTTTTTCTCGTGGGGATCTTACTGTGCGTGCTTATCCATGTGCTGGACGTCGTCGCGAAGCTGCCCGTGCTGGATCGTGTCAACCGCATGGGCGGCCTTGCGGTCGGGCTTCTGCAGGGGCTTGTGGTTGTGTGGATCCTGTTCTTTGTGATCGATCTGCTCTGGGCGGGCAGCGCCGGGGCGCAGATCGTGGGATCCATCCATGAAAATGCATTTTTGGAATTCTTATATGAGAACAATCCGATCGAGCGATTCGCGCTGGGGATTTTCGGACGATAAAAAAATTAAAAAAATTTCAAAAAACAGTTGACAAATAGAAAATCCGGTTTTTGACAGTATTTTGAGAAAAAAGTCCCAGAGCCCGCTTAAACAGCGGCTTTTGGGACTTTTGCTTAT
>CANQTH010000084.1 GCA_947626795.1 uncultured Lachnospiraceae bacterium | reverse complement strand
CTCCGGAGGGACTGTGTTCTACACTCCGTTTCGGTCGGCGCAAAACCTGCGTCCACCGGACGCAGTGCGCCCCTCCGATTACATAGAAACCGGAAACGGAATCTGGGAAAGGAGGGCTGAGCCAATGGATATTTTAGGACTGATGGCAGTGCTGAGCTTCGGCTTGACCTGCTTTGGAATAGGATACTCTATCGGTAAGGATAGTAACAAGACACAAAAATAACCGCCCCCAGCGAAAGAATGCGGTTATTTTTAGCATTTAATTAACTGGGCTAACCGTCTATCGGTAGAACCCATGGGCATCTGTTACCAGCAGATGTCCTTCTTTATGTTCAATATACCATATTCCGTGCGAAGTTTCAAGTGTTTTCTTTGCCCTGTGGCATTTGTGCTATAGCACTTGGCATTTGCCTGGCATCGGATCACGCTTCTTCATCACGCTGCAAAGAAACGTTTATGCCATGAAAGTAAAAGCTGCCGCCTGCGGTTTTACCCATTCAGGCGGCAGCTTACGCATACCATTTCCTGCCAGAGCTTCTCCGGCGGGCCTCGCCCGCCGCCCTTACGGCGGATCGCTTGCCTTTCCTGCCAGAGCCTCTCCGGCGGTTCTCGCCTCGCCGCCTATCTTACGGCGGCTTTGCATGCGATTAATTTACGACGATCTTGCACGTCTTCTTCACGGACGATTTCTTGGTGGACGTCGCCGTGATGACTGCCGTCCCCTTTCCTTTCGCCGTCACTTTCCCTTTCGCGTCAACTGTCGCGACCTTCGTGTTGCTGCTGCTCCACTTCACGGTCTGTACTGCGCAGAACGGGCTGACCTGTGCGGAAATCGTCTTGCTCTTGCCTTTCTTCAAGTTGACGATCAGGTAATCGCTCAAAAGAACTTCTTCCGGATCCATCTGGGATACCACGATCATCTGGTTCGCAATGAGCTTGTCGATGCGGGCCATCAGCCGCTCGATGTCAGCGTTTGTCGCTGTGCCGCTGGCTTCGATCGCCCTTGCCTTCTTGCCCAAAACGTCCATCTGGTTCCTTACGCCTTCGCTGTAGCGCGCGTCGCCCAAGAGTTTCTCCATCTCGGCAACCTTCGGCCCCAGCTTGCGGTTGTCTACCGCGATCGGCTCGATCTCATGATAATTTGCGAGCGCCTTCTCGTTCAAGCCAACCATGTTCGACTGGTCGTTGTAAGTCTCGATCAAGGTGTTGTATTCCTTCACGGTGATCGGGATCATGCCGCCGTGGCAGCCAACGTCGCCGCCCGTGCGCCCATAACCGCTCTTCAGCTTCACAACGCTGTCCGTCTTGGAAAGATCGGTCGTCGTGAACGGCTCGTAACGAACGGACATATCGCCATAGTTGTCAACCATGATGCACCACTCGTCGCGGTCGATGAACTTGAACATCGTCGCGCCTTCATGCCAGCCTACCCAATCGTCCAGCGCCGTCTGGTCAATCTTCTCAAAATGATTGCCCGTCGACTCATTCCTGAACCAATTGTAAACGATCTCCGCCTTACCCATAGCGTTCGTGTCGTTCTTCAGATTGTTAAGATCCGCCACGCTGCCATACGACGCACCGTTATACATGTGCGGCGTGATCCTGGTCGGATCTGTCGAGTCATAATCCACGGATGGGTCAAGCACAGAATCTGCTTTCATCAACTGGATCTTCAAAAGAGTGCCCAGCTTATTGTCGGTACGCGTCTCATCTTTTACGACACGGTACAGGGTGCCGTACGGATTGGTCACGTTGCCGTCCGCATCCTTATCTGCTACCCAGAGCTGTGACGTGTCGATGTTCCCGTAGCCGTCGTTGTCGCTCGCGCCGCCGTTGTCCACATATTTCTGGTAGAACGGCTCTTCCTCATAGAGCTTCGTCGGCCCGAAGTTCACAAAGTCTGACGTCTCGTTGCAGTACAGGCGGTTCCTCGCGCGTCCGTCTGTCTCCACGCGCGCGGACCAGTAAACCAAATAGTTGTCCTTCTCCGGGTTGTAGATCGCTTCCGGCGCCCATGCCATGGCAGCCCCAACTTCCGAGCCTACGTCAACCCAGCGCCTGGTCCAATGCACCCAGTCCTCCGTCTCGTAAATATAGAGGTGCGTGCTGCCTGCGCTCGACATCGTTCCCCAGTTACCAACGACATTATTCTCTTTGTTGCCTGCGTATTTGGTCGACATCGTATTCAAGTCGGTCGCGAGGATCCATACCTTATTGGAATCGCTGCCGTCTGCTTTGCAGCCGCGCACCAGGTACGGATCGCGGATCCCCTGGTCGTCCCCCTCGAACGGGAACAGGACCGAAGCGTCCCCCTCTACCGTATCGGCCGGGTCAACGCCGCTCGCCACCTTGTAGTTCAAGCTGTCTGTGCCGCAGCTTTCAATGTCATTGATGTAATCCGAGCCTGTCAAAAAAATCGGCTCGCATCCATTCAGCGCCGTCCAGTTCAAGCCATCCTCGCTCAGGAAGAAATGAACCTGCTGTACGTCCCTGAAATCCCTGCTCGTTTTGGAAACGTTCTTGTCCGCAAAGCAGACGTAAACGTACCCGGCATAAGAATCCTCGGACAAGCCCGCACGGATCGTCATCGGGAAATCCTTTGTCACAGTCTGCCCGTCCGCCGTCACCGTAGCGGTCAATTTAAATTTGTAATCATCTTCCCCGGCATACGGCCTCGTCACTTTCAACGTGTTGCCGCTTACCGAAGCATAACTCGCATCCGCATCCCCTACGCTGTATGTCACCGTAGCCCCCTCCAGGCCGGATACAGACGTGGGCAGTTCCAAATCTTCTGTCAAAAGCTGATGGATCTCGGACTCTCGGATGGTAAGCCCGGTCTTAACAGCTTCCGCCAGTTCGCCTGCCGCCAATGCGGAAATCCCTACGGATGGAGCTAACCCCACCGTCAGGCTCGCCGCAAGGCATACGGCAAATAATCGTTTCACGATTTTTCGCTTCATCTTTTAACCTCCTGGATCACCGCCATCTTCTGATGGCTGTCTGCGCCCTCCGGGCGCTTCTGTGTAACGTTTCGGCCTTCGGCTGAATCGTTACAGAATCCTGCTCATTGAAAGTTTGATTTCTTACTTTTAGCTCAAGCCCCAAAACGGGGCTTGAGCCTGGTCTGCTCGCGCAGATTATTTGTTCTTGATCATTTGATCTTGATTATTTGATCTTGATCTTCTTTGTGATCTTCACTTTGCCAACCTTAGCCGTTACCGTTACGGTGCCTTTCTTCTTCGCGGTCAGCTTGCCCTTGTTGTTGATGGTCGCGGACTTCTTCGGGCTAACGGACCATTTCGCCTTGCCGGAGAGGCCTTTCACTTTCAGCGTGATGGACTTCTTAACCTTAACGCTGGACTTGCCTGTGATCTCGCCAACCTTGAAGGTGATCGTCTGTACTTTCTTGCCGTTCGCCTTAACCGTTACTTTCGCCGTGCCTGCCTTGACAGCCGTTACCTTGCCCGTCTTAGATACCGTGACTGCCTTGCCGCTTACGGAGTACTTCACGTTCTTCGCGCCCGTTACCTTGATGGTCGTCGTCTTGCCCTTCGCAAGCTCAGTCGCGCCAACCTTTACCTTCGCGGAAGCGGATACGTTGAACTTCAACTGGATGTCGTGCGCCTTGCCGCCAGCCGTGATCCTTACGATGACTGCGCCTTCGCCTTCGCCTACTGCCTTCACGTTACCGCTCTTATCTACGGATACGGAGCCAGCCGCGGAGTAGCTGATCGCCGGCTTCGCTACGCTGTACGCGGACGGAACCGTTACGGTCACTTTCGCGCTGTCGCCAACCTTCAGGCTGGTCTTGCTTGCCTTTGCCGTTACCTTCGTCAGGTCAATGTCTACCGTCACTTCGATCTGGTATTCATGCGCAAATCCATCGGACTTCGCCGTCACGGTCGCGGTCACGCGGGTCTTGCCTGCCTTTACGCCTGTCGCCTTGCCGTCCGCCGCAACGGTAACAACCGAAGCGTCGTCAGACTTATATGCAACGTCTACATAATCCTTAATGCTTGCCGGAACTTCAAAGATCGCTTTCGCCTCACCCGGCATGATCGTAGCCTTTGCCGGATACTTGCTGTCGTCGATCGCCTTGAACGGATCTGTGAAGAGTTCCGGTACCTCAACGTTCGCAATCGCGCGCTCGATCGCTGTCACCGCGCTGTCAACCGTCGTCTGGGAGCCGGACTCAAGCGCCGTGTTCCCTCGTGTGATCGCGGATTCTACGCTCTTGGTATTGCCGCCAGTCGCCTGCAGCATCTTCAACGCGTCGTTCGCATTTGCCAATGCTTCCTGCAGCTTGGTCACGTCAAGCGCCTTAACGGTCACTTCGATCGTCCTCTCCGCTTTCAATGTGCCGGAGGTCATCGTGCCTGTCAATGTCACCTTGGTGTCCGCGCTTCCGTTCGTTACCTTGCCGTCCGTGGAAATAACCTTCTCATCCGAGGATGTCCATGCAACGTCTGTCTCGTTGATGGAAATCGGCAGATCCAGGTCATATTTTACGCTGTCAAGCGATTCGTTCTTGCCTAAAATGTTATACTCATCCAGCGGCTTCGCGAAGTCTGCCTGGAACGGAGCCTGCGCCTCTTCCGCCGTCATTGCCTTGTCAAGTACCTTAAAGCTTGCGATCTGGCCCTGGAACTTCCCATCCGGAGCCCAGCAGGAGTTCGCGATGTAGCCCAGAACGCCTGTCTTTGGCGCGCCTACGTTTACAACGTCGTTCATGATGCTGTAGCCGGAATCCATAAAATCCTCGCTATTGTATTTCAGGAGACGCCCGTTCCAGTACAGATAAATCTTGCCATGGTCAAATACCATGTCTACCGTATTGAATACGCCTTCTACGGTCTGCTCCGCCGTCCCGAACAATTTCTCATTGCTGTTGTCCTTGATACCCGTACGGAGCGCATGGCCGCCGTCCGCCGTAAAGTTCGGGGACAGGAATAAGTAATTGGTACCCGAACTCTTAATCTCGGAACCGAAGCAGAAGAGCCATGCGTTCACGCCGCAGTCCGCACTCCTCGCAAACTTCGTCTCAACCGTGAATACTTCCTTGTCCGTCAAAGAATCCATGATGCTAAGCGGGAGGTCAAGATAGGTGTCGTCCAACTTCGTCTCTTTCCCGTCTTCGCCTGTCGTCGTCTTGCCGCCGAACAATGTCATGACCTGGCCAACGCCCTCTACTGTATCAAAGGAATAGCCTTCGCCATGGATGGTCGCGTCGTTGCCACGCCCGGACTTATCAATGATCTTGCCATCTACCGCCTTGGTAAGATCATAATCAGCCGCTACGCCTTCCACTATGGAAGCTGCGTCAATAACTTTTACCGCCACTTCCTGGGATACCGACGTCTCGCCAATTGTCGCCGTTACCGTGATCGTCGCATTGCCAGGTTTGTCCTTCGCCGTGATCTTCTTGTCCGCCGCCGTCGCAACCGTCTCATCGGTCGTTGCGTAGGTGAACTTTACTTCGTCTTCGACCGCAGCCGGAACCGTGACCGTGATGTCCCTTGTCTGCCCACTCGGAATCGTGAGGGAGGTCGGGGTAACGGTAATGCCGTCCTTCTTTAAAATCTCTTCCGAAGTCAGGTCGCTGTTGAACAGGAGCGCAACTTCCTTTGCGGACAACGCCTGGTCGTAAATGCTGACGTTGTCGAACAGGCCATCAAAAGTCGCATCCCAGAAATTCACGCCAAGATGAATCGTAGCCCCATCTTCATTATTCATAATATCTACGATATCTTTGCCCGTCCCTACCAGTTCATCATTCTTATAAAGAGCTACGTTCCCGCCGTCTTGCGTAATGGTAAGCATCGTCCACTCCTGCGCCGGGAATGTGAGACTTCCTACCGGAGTAAAGTGATCCTCTCCGATGCCTCCCCACAACTGATACGTATTTTCCGGGCCAGTTCCAGAAATCGCCAGCCACTTCGGCGTTTTGTCATTCCCGAGAGCCACTACCGGATTTGCCCATGAGGTTTTCCCTGTCGTGGGATTTACCCAAGCACAAACGGTATATGCAGAGCCAAGATTCTTTTCCTTTAATTCCACACCATACTTTCCTGCCAGGGAAATTGCCTTGTCATCATCTTTTCCTGACTTTCCTGCTGCAAACTCAGCTTCTCCGTCATATGCCTCAAGTCCTTTTACCAACAGAGAGCAGCCTTCCGGCAGTTTCCCGTCATTAAAGTCATACGTCGCGATCGGCTTCGCTTCTGCGTTGGCTTTGTAATCCGCCGCAACTTCTTCTGCTGTCAGCGCGCCCTTGTAAACCTTGACTTCGTCAACCAATGCCTTGAATGGCGGATCCCAGTGATTAACGCCAAAAGTAATCTGGCCATTGTCATCCAGCAACTGTGGAATATCCGCATTAGAACCAATAAATTGGTCATTCTTATATAAGGAAATCGTGCCATTCTCATATACAAATGTCAACATTGCCCATTCATCTACTGGCATATCCCATGATTTTTCTGCTGTTGCCCCTGGAATGATTGACTTTTCTCCCCCAGCCCAGCAAACCACTTTTCCGCTATATGCTGTTTCACCATCCGGTACCCACGAAGAAGCCATTCCCGCCCACTCGTTATCAGCAGAAGCTCCTACGAATAATAATGGGCTAAACCTTGCCATTTCCGCTGCAGTTGGCTTTGCCCAGAAGGATATCGAGTAAGATTCCCCTACCTCTTTCCCTGTCTGCGGCAATACAATGCCATAATCACCCAGTTGAACTGCCTTGCCCTTTTTGCCTGCGCCAAACGCAAGGTCGCCTTCATAATCCACATAATCGGTTGTCTGTGCCTTTACGCCGTCGCCGAGCGTCTCATCGTCAAAGCTATAAGACGCCACCAGTTCCGCGCCCGCTGCCTGGGCGGTCGCCGCATCCCCTACATAGAGAGATGTGATCACCATTGCCCCTGCCAGGACGCCGCTTAAAATCTTTTTGAGTTTCATGCTCAACTCTTCTCCTTTCTGTTTTTACTTTGTTACCTTAAATACATAAATGCCAATCTTAACCGTAGCCGGGGCTTTTTTGCCCGCGGTCACTTTCACCGTGCCGTTCGTCCCGTTCGTATTGTACGGGTCGGACTTTGTCACCTGGTATTTCACGCCGCCTATGGTATGCACGGAACCTACTTTCGGGATCGGGGCCACCTTGCAGGTGTCCAGGTTCCCCAGCGTCAGCTTGGACGGGTCGTACACGTCGATCGTCACATCGCAGGTCTTTTCGACATTTTCTTCCTTATATGTAACGGTCAATGTCTTCTTGCCTGCCGTCTTCGTGTCAACCTTGGACAGATCCGCCTTGAAATCCTTTGTCAGGGCCTGCGTCCCGTCCCCATACGTCACCCACACGCGGATATCGCTGTCCGTGACCGTCTCGCCGATCTTATAGTCGCGCTTGGTCTTCTCGGCCCGGATGGACGCAATGTCCACTCCGCGCGATACCTCAAAGGTAGCCTCCGCGTCCGACGGATCCTTCGTAAGGATCAGGCTCCCGCCTCTCGACGCTACGTAATACCCCGGGTAAGCGACGCTCTCGAACGTGACGCCTTTCCCCGCGAAGCCTTCCAGCGTGCGGAACGTCATGCTCTTGCTCTCGTCCGTGATGCCCTCGGCCGTCGCTGCCGAATTGTTATTGTGGTCATGTGCCAGCACGACGCCGTAGGTATCCGCTTCTTTATCATAGCCGTACGCCGTCAGGTACAGGCCCGGCTTGTTGTAAGATTCGATCGTCACATATGCCTGGTTGGCCTTGTCGGCCTTGCCTTCCTCGATCTCCCAGAGCATATCTGCTTTTTCCGCGCTGGCAGACGTGAGGACTTTCTTGCTCTTCGTCCCTGTGATCGCGTAGTCCGCGTCCATGCGCGTGTTGTTGAATTTCTCATGGGCCACGTTCGCCCCTGTGCTGTCCGTGATCTTGCTCGACACTCCGGTCAGGCCCGTCGACGTCTCCTGGATGTACTGGATCGTGCCGTCGTCGTTGAAGAACAGCTCCTCGATGCATACGACGCGCCGCTGCCCCATCCCGCCTGCCAAAGAGCCGTTATGGTAAATAAAATAGGTATGGCCCTTGAAGTCGAATACTGCCGGATGGTTCGTGTCGGAGGTCGCCGTCGGCTCCATGATGACGTTCTGGAACGTCCACTGGCTGCCCGTGATATCCTCGGTGTCGCTGATGGCATATCCCATCTCCTCGCGCCAGTGCGTCGCGAAGAACAGGTAGTAATTGCCATAGTAATTGCCATTCTCGTCCTGCCTGCGGTAGAGGTACGGCGCTTCCGTGAAGTCTACCATGTCGGACGTGTTGCCATTGGCCGCGATGCGCTCCATGCCCGCGATCTCCTGGTACCAGATGTCGTTGCCCCAGCCCTGGGTGATCTCGCCGTCGCTGTTCTGATCCACAACGACCACTTTGCCGTCCAGGTCAACCGTCAGCTCGCACATCCAGCAGTAGGTGTTGCCCCACGCCATGTAGAAATGCTCCTCGCCGTTCTCGTCCGTGGCGATCCATCCGGTCGGGTCGATGTCTTCCCAGCCGAAGGACTCGCTATGCGCCTTTTCCTTCAGATTATACTTGTCATACGGCGTAGAGCCGTCTTCCAGGGCGCAGGTCCTCGGGTTCGTCATGTTCGGCGCGATCAGCACGCCCTGATCCTCGAACGGCCCCGTCGGGCTGTCCGATACCGCGACCGCGACTGCTTTCCCGCCGCCGTTGGCCGAGGTGCGCTCCGCGCAGTACAGCAGGTAATATATGCCCTGGTACTTGATGACCTGGCTCGCCCATGCGCTCACGTTGTCCGCCCACTTGACGTCCGTCATCTCCATCGTGACGCCTTCGTAGTTCCACGTCTTTAAGTCCTTCGTGGAATAGCACAGGTAATTCGGCATCGTGTAGGCCGCCCCGCTCGCCGCGAAGTCATGTCCCACGTAGAGATATACGGTATCGCCGTCCACTAAGATGGCCGGATCGCCCGCATAGGTCAGATCGCCGTTCTCGTCAAAGCCCGCGACGGGATTGCCCTGCGTGCTTTTTTCCAGGACCGTCTCCGTAACTTGCCGCTCCGCCGCGCGCGCCGTCTGGAATGCCTGCGGCACAAGCCCGATGACGAGAGCGGCCGTCAGGATCCCGGCCAGGAACTTCCTCTTTCTCATCTACACATCATCCTCCCTTGTTATGATTTCCACAAAACTATTTCCTCCCGCTCTTCTTCTGTCCTCCCTTCGGTGAACCTTCCCACTGCTCCTTCCCCCCGATATTGGGTGGGCGGCCCTTGAAACCTCGCGGCCGCTTGGACGGTGACACCAGAACATGGCTCGCCCAATCGCCATTCTGTGTCTTTATTGTAGCATTTCTAAATGAAAATGTAAATATCTTATAAAAAATTCCCTGTTACTTTTTATAGTTTCATTTTGTGGGCAACTCGTTTTTTATTCATTTTACACAAAAATCCAGCCAACATTTGGTAATATTTTAAGCAAGTGCAAAGTCCTGGGCTGAACTGTTACAATCTTGTTCTTTTTCGCGTCCCGTGTTGGGATGGTGGGGATTTGTAATGGTTTGGCCAAGGGGAGCGACGGGGGCGGGGGAGCTGGGCAGGCGGGGGAGATGGGCAGGCGG
>CANQTH010000083.1 GCA_947626795.1 uncultured Lachnospiraceae bacterium | reverse complement strand
AAGTTGGAGCAGGCCGTGGCGGAAGCGAAGAAAAACAGGGAATGGAGGCATGAGTACATGACGTTATTGATGCGGGACCAGGAAAATTTGGAGCGGGGCAGGCGTGAAGGGATAGGGAAAGGCCGCGCGGAGCAGATGGTGCAGGGCGTGGCAAATCTGATGAAATCACTCGGCCTTTCTTTGGAAGAGGCCTGCAAAGCTCTGGGGATAGATTTGGTGGAATATGAAAAGGCAAAGAATCGTTTGTGAGAGATTTCCAGACAGACAGGAGTATCTGAACGATTGTATAGCGAAAATCAAGGCGCAAGCCCTTTAACCCATAGGCCTGCGCCTGATTACATTTATTCTTTTACAAGCGGCGGCTACTGGTATAGTTTCCGCTCGATCTGTTTTTTTCCTTTTCGATCATCTTACTTTTGATGAAATGAAGTCTTTGCTCTCATATTAAGGATGATTTGTTATGAGTAATCTTTTATCATACAAGAATTATAATGGAACTGTGAAGTATTCCAAAGAAGACGGTTGCCTTTTTGGAAAAGTAATTGGAATAAAATCTTTGTTATCCTATGAAGGCAATTCGGTTAAAGAGTTGGAGCAGGATTTCCAGACGGTAATAGATGAGTATCTGAACGATTGCAGGGAACGGAATATGGAACCGGAGCAACCATATAAAGGCACTTTTAATGTGAGGATCAGCCCAGAACTTCATCGGAATATCGCTGTATATGCAATGGAACATGGAAAAACATTAAATGCGGCTGTTGAGGAAGCGATTGGAAATATGGTTGGAAACTGGATTTAATGAAAATGTTGTGTCCGGGCGGAAAATGTGATAAAATGAGACATACTATGCAGGACAGAAGAAAATCTGGCTCAAGCAGAGAGAAAGGAGAAGATTTATGTTACACGAGAACGATACCATTGAGGAAGTGAAGGACGAGGTGCTTTACCAGGTCGCGAAGGCCGCTTTCGAGGGGACTTTGGACCAGATCGAGGCGACGCTTCCTTATGAGATTCTTCCCGGAAGCAAACCGAGGTTCCGCTGCTGCGTTTACAAGGAACGCGAGATCGTGCGCGAGAGGATCTTGCTTGCGAAGAACATCAATCCGCTGAACGGGCATCCGTGCCACAATACGGTAAAGATCATCCCGGCGGCTTGCGAGAACTGCCCGATCACCCGCTTTACCGTCACGGACAACTGTCAGAAGTGCATGGGCAAGAAATGTATGCAGGCCTGCCGCTTTGGGGCGATCTCCATGACGCGCGAGAAGGCATATATCAACCCGGATATATGCAAAGAGTGCGGCCAGTGCTACGAGGCTTGCCCGTACAACGCGATCGTGGACATCATGCGCCCGTGCCGCCGCGCCTGCCCGGTAGACGCGATCCAGGTAGGGGAGGACGGAAGGGTCTGCATTGATGACGACAAGTGCATCCGCTGCGGCGCCTGCATCAGCGGATGCCCGTTCGGCGCGATCTCGGACAGCTCCCGTATGCTGGAGGTCATTGATTACCTCAAGAGCGACAAGCCGGTCTACGCGCTGGTCGCGCCTGCGGCGGAAGGGCAGTTCGGCGTGGATATTACGATGGAGTCCATCCGGCAGGGCGTCAAGAAGTTAGGGTTCAAGGACATGGTGGACGTCGCGATCGGCGCCGACTTCGTGTCGGATTCCGAAGCGGCGGAATGGGCGGAGGCTTACCAGGAAGGGAAGAAGATGACGACTTCCTGCTGCCCGGCGTTCGTGCATCTGATCCGCCGTCATTTCCCGGAGCTGGTGGGGCATATTTCCACGACCGTCTCCCCGATGGCGGCGACGGCAAGGCTTGTCAAGGCGATGGACCCGGACGCTGTCTGCATCTTCATCGGGCCGTGCATCGCGAAGAAGAGCGAGGCAGGGCAGGAGCAGGATAAGCCGGGCGAGAACGCGGATCTGGTCCTGACGTTCGAGGAGCTGCAGGCGATGTTCCGCGCGAAGGGCGTCAAACTGGTCCCGAACGCGCTGGAGGAAGAGCAGCACGGGAGCGTCCACGGCAAGCGGTATTCCAATTCCGGCGGCGTGACGAAGGCCGTGAAGCAGGCGTTTATGGAGCAGGGCGTACATATTGGCGCGAACGTGCGCCAGTGCAACGGCGCGGCGGAATGCCGGAAGGCGCTGATGCTGCTGAAGGCAGGGAAGCTGCCGGAGGACTTCATCGAGGGCATGGCCTGCGAGGGCGGATGCGTGTCCGGGCCGGGGAACGTCCAGTTGGCGCCCGCGTACAAGAAGGAGCGCGACAAGCAGATCGGAAGGGCGGACGACCGTTCCATCAAGGACACGGTAGAGTCGTACAGCCAGTATAAATTTTCCATGCATCGCCATAACCGATAAAAGATCGGGAGGCTGGCGGGCCTTAAGTGGATTCAAATAAGATTGACATACCGAAAGGGTAGTTTATTTTCAGATATGTGGAAATAAGCTGCCCTTTTTTTCATGGAGGAAAAAATGGAAGGACAGAAGGTATATGGGTATATGAGGGTTTCATCAAAGGAGCAGAACGAGGACAGGCAGCGGATCGCGCTGCTGGAGGTAGGCGTGCCGGGAAAGGGGATCTACATGGACAAGCAGTCGGGGAAGGATTTTGAGCGCCCGCAGTACAAGCGGCTGCTGCGGAGGCTGGACAGCAATTCCGTCCTGTTCGTGAAGTCCATCGACCGCCTGGGCAGGAATTATGCGGACTTGAACGAGCAGTGGCGCATCATCACCAAGGAAAAGGGGGCGGACATCGTCGTGATCGATATGCCGATCCTGGACACCAGGCGGGAAAAGAACCTGATGGGGACGTTCATCAGCGATATCGTGCTTGCGCTGTTAAGCTATGTGGCGGAGAACGAGCGCGTCAACATCCGCCAGCGGCAGGCGGAAGGCATTGCGGCGGCCAAGGCGCGGGGCGTGAAATTCGGCCGTCCCGCCGTTCTTTTGCCGGAAAATTTCCATGAGGTGCATAGCCAGTGGCGGGGGAAGCAGATGACGCTAAAGCAGGCGGCCAGGGCGTGCAACCTTGCGGAAAGCACGTTTTTCGACAAGGCGAGGGAGTACGAGGGAAGCTGAGCGCAAGTTGACAAACAAGGGCGGATGCGGTATGGTATGGCATAGCATTGGCCATGCGCGGATGGGAGGAAAAGATGTTAGAGATCCAGGAATTGACGAAAAAATACGGGAAGACCCTGGCAGTCGACCATGTGAGCTTTGTCGTGCCGAACGGCCGGGTTGGGATCCTTTTGGGGCCGAACGGGGCGGGCAAATCGACGGTGATCAAGAGCATAGCGGGGCTTTTGCGCTTCCAGGGAGGCGTGGGCGTAGAAGGGATGCCCGCGCGCACGTTGGAGGCGAAGCGGATGTTCGCCTATGTGCCGGAGATCCCGGCGATGTTTGACGCGCTTACAGTGCGCGAGCATCTGGAATATATCCGGCGCGCTTACGATTCGCCCATTACGGACGGCGAGATCGAGCGGCTGTTGGATCGGTTCGAGATGGGGGACAAACAGGACAAGTTGGGGAGCGAGCTGTCAAAGGGCATGATGCAGAAGGTGAGCATCTGCTGCGCGCTTGCCATCCAGCCGCGGGCCATCCTCTTGGATGAGCCGATGGTGGGGCTTGACCCGGCGGCCATCAAGGAGCTGAAGGCGGCCGTCCTGGAGCTGCGTGCGCAGGGGGCGACCATCCTGCTCAGCACCCATATGCTGGAGATGGTGAAGGATCTCTGGGACATCCTGTTCATCATGCGTCAGGGGCGGATCGTGGGGACATTTACCAGGGAAGAGGCGAAGGACGAGGATATTGAGAACTTGTTCTTTCGGATCACGGAGGGCGGCGCGTCATGAGGGCTTGCATTTATCTGTATCAAAGGATCGCGGCGAACCGCGTGAAAAAAGCGCTGAGGCGTCCCGTGACTTACGTTGTGGGGCTGGTCGTCCTGCTGTACGCCGCGGCTGCGTGCGTCAGCTTTTCTCTGATCCTCGAAGAAGGAGGCCTTGCTTCCCCGGAAACGCTGACGACGTGCCTGTCCCTTCTTATATTTGGGATGATCCCGGGGAATCTCTTGGGGTATGCCAGGCGCAGGGGGCTTGTGTTCAGTCCGGGCGACGTGCATTTCGTGTTCCCGGCCCCGATCCATCCGAAGCTGGTCCTGATGCTTGCCGGGGTGAGGTCGTTCGCGCTCAATATCCTCTTAGGGACGGCGGTCACGGCGGCGGGCATTTGGCTGTTCCATGCCGGGACGGTCCGCATGCTCTTGTTTTTCCTGTTTTTTGTGGCGCTTGAGAGCGTCCTGGAGGCTGGCATCATCTTGTTCTGCTATGGGAACGAGCGGCTGCCGGAGCGTTTTTTCAAGGGGCTTACGGCCCTGACGTACGTGTTTTTCGCGGTTGTCATCGGGATCGCCGTCTTCCTCTTGCTGTCGCGCCGGATGTCCTTTGGGCTGCTGCAGGAGTTCTTTTCCATGGACGCCGTGCTGATGGTTCCCATTGTCGGGTGGAACGTGGCGGCGGTCCGGCTGATCTTCCTTGGCCCTGACCCAGTGGCGGTCGCTGGGACGGTCCTTTACCTGGCTTCCACGGCGGCGGTGTTTTTGGCTGCGCTCCGGATGAGATGCACGGGGGAATATTACGAGGACGCGATGGGGTTCGCGGAGGAGCTGCGGATCCGCAAGGAGAAGATGGAAAAAGGGGACGGCTCTTATCTGTTCGGAAAAAAATGGAAGAAGATGAAGGCGGCTTCCGTGGAGTACAAAGGCTCTTACGCGAAGGCGATCTATTACCGCCAGCTTTTGGAATACCGGAAATGCCCGACGTTCATTTTTGGATGGAACACTCTGCTCAATCTCGGGGTCGGGATCCTGGTCGCGGCGGTCGGGCATTTTCACGGCCTGGGGGAGGAATTTGGGGCAATGAAGGTGTTCCTGATCCCGGCGGTTGCAGCCTATGTTGCGTTTCTCTTCAGCGGGTACGCTACCCGGTGGTCGAAGGAGCTGGAGAACCCTTATACGTACCTGATCCCTGACACGCCGCTGCGCAAGCTCTGGCACGCCACGAAGATCGAGCATATCCGGGCGGCCGTGGATGGGATCTTGCTCACGGCCCCGGGCGCGCTTGTCTTGGGGATCGGGCCTGCGACAGCCGTCCTGACCGTATTTTGGCACGTCTGCCTGCGGGCGAACCACCTGTATTACAATATGCTGGCGGACGCCCTGGTTGGGCGGGTTCTCGGCAATACGGGGCGTTCCATCGTGAAGCTGCTGTTCCAGGGGGCCGCGATCGCCCTCAGCGCGTTTCCGGCTGTCTTAGGCGGCGTGTTTTTGGGCGCGGAAGCGGGGCTTTTCCTGATGGCCGCGTCGATGGGGCTTTTGACGCTCGCGGGGGCCGCGCTGGCTTCCGTCTCATTTTCCCGGATGGAAGCTTTGTGCTGAAGCCTTTTTCTGCTATTGTTTACTGGTTGAGCAGCGAACGGTAACTTTTTATTTCCTTTTTTGTGAAATGTGTCAAAAACCTTTGAAATCATCCCATATATGTAGTATAATATCCCTAGCGTTTTAAAAGAGAGTGAGAGCATGGGCGCAGGGGGATGCGCGGGGAATTTAAGGGTTTTACGGCAATTGCGGGCAGTTACGCAGCAAGACACGAAGGAGAGAGTGAAGATGAGCGAAAAACAATATGTAGCGGCGAACCGGGCCATATTCCCGGTGATGCTGGTGATCCTGGGCTATAATATCCTGTCTACCGCAGGGGTGATCCTGACGAGGAGCAGCGCGTTTGACGTTTGGATCCAGTTGATCGTCCCGGTCATCGCGGCAGTCGCCTGCGTCGTCGCGTTTATGGCGTGGAAAGGGAAGCATAAGTGCGCAGTCACGATGCTGGCGTCCACCACGGCCGCTTATGTCGTGCTGATGGTGGCCGGGAAGGGAGCGACGATGTTCGTCTACGCGTATCCGATCCTGATCGCGTCGATCGCCTACCTGAATAAGAGGATCGTCATCGTGGGGAACGCCATCATCGTGGTCGCGACAGTCATCCATAACGTAAAGTGCATGACGCTTGGGCAGATTGATTCGGATGTTTTCACGATCAGCACGATCATCGCGCTCCTGTGCGCATACGCGTCCATCCGGGTGACGGAGCTTCTGCTTCGGTTCAATGAGGAGAACCTGGGCGTGATCCAGAAGGCCGCGGCTGAGCAGGCGGACACGTCGAAGAAGATGGTGGTCGTGGCGGACAATATCATAAAGAATTTTGAAGAGGCCGGGAAGAACATGAACGAGGTCCGGGAGTCCATTGACACGAACAATTTTTCCGTGCAGAATATCGCGGAAAGCACGGACAGCACGGCGCAGGCCATCCAGGAGCAGGCGGATATGTGCGCGGGCATCCAGGAGAACATCAACCGGGCGGAGCAGCAGACGCAGCGCATGATCGAGGCGTCCAACCGGACGATGGAGGTCGTGGAAGAGGGGACGGAGCTTGTGAAGGACTTAGAGGCCCAGTCGTTCCATGTCAAGGAGGCCAGCGAGGTGACGGTCGCTGCGACAAGGCAGGTGACGGAGAAGGTGCAGGAGGTGCGCGGGATCATCGACACGATCCTGGATATTTCCGGTCAGACGAACCTGCTTGCCCTAAACGCGTCCATCGAGGCGGCCAGGGCCGGAGAGTCGGGGCGCGGGTTCGCGGTCGTCGCGGATCAGATCCGGGAGCTGTCCGAGCAGACGAAGAACGCGTCCAACCAGATCAACAGCATCATCGAGGAATTGACGACTTATACGAACCAGGCGGCGAAGAGCATCGAGGAATCTTCCGCGTCCGTGTCCAGGCAGAATGAGATGATCGACACGACGAAGGACAAGTTCCAGGTGATCGACCGGGAAGTGGGCGACTTGATCCAGATCATCAACCAGACGGAAGAGAACATGAAGGCCGTCATCCAGTCGACCGGGGTCATCGCGGAGAACATCACGCATCTTTCCGCTACCAGCGAGGAAGTCGCGGCGTCCTCGACCGAGGGCCTGCAGCATTCCATGACGGCGGTGCAGCAGATGGGCGATTTTTCCAAGGTCCTGGAGGCAATCTATATGCTGGCGAAAGAATTAAAAGAGTATGCATAGAATGGGCTGGACTATTTTGCCAAAATATGATTAAATAAGGATATGTATGCCGGATGCGGCAGCCTGCGTCCGGCATGATAAAAATAATGTATATATGAAAGGAGTCTTAAAATGATTTACACGAAGGAAGTTGAAAACATGTGTCCGGTAGCTAAGGGCGCAAAACATGAGCCAGCTCCAATCCCGGAAGAGGGAAAATGGGTTCATTCCAAAAAAATTGAAGATATTTCCGGATTTACGCATGGCGTAGGCTGGTGCGCGCCGCAGCAGGGCGCGTGCAAGCTGTCCCTGAATGTGAAAGAGGGCGTGATCGAGGAAGCACTTGTTGAGACGATCGGATGTTCCGGCATGACGCATTCCGCGGCGATGGCGGCGGAGATCCTGCAGGGCAAGACCATTTTGGAAGCGTTGAATACGGATCTTGTCTGTGATGCGATCAATACAGCGATGCGCGAGCTGTTCCTGCAGATCGTTTACGGGCGCACTCAGAGCGCATTTTCCGACGATGGGCTGGCAGTAGGCGCGGGCTTAGAGGACTTAGGAAAAGGCCTCCGTTCCCAGGTTGGGACGATGTATGCGACGAAGGAAAAGGGTGTCCGTTATCTGGAAATGGCGGAAGGCTATGTAACCGGGATTGCCCTGGACGCTGACAATGAAGTGATCGGATATCAGTTTGTGAGCCTTGGCAAAATGACAGACTTCATCAAAAAAGGCGACGATCCTAACACGGCTTGGGAAAAGGCGAAAGGGCAGTATGGCCGCGTGGACGACGCCGTTAAGATCATTGACCCGCGCGCAGAATAATGCAGGAAGCGAATACAGAGGGAATCAGGTACATAGTCAAGAAGATAGGAGGACATTCAAATGGCTTTATTTGAATCATATGAAAGAAGGATCGATCAGATCAATTCTGTTTTAAATAGTTATGGGATCGGCTCCATTGAGGAAGCTGAGAAGATCACGAAAGACGCTGGCCTTGACGTATACGATCAGGTGAAGAAGATCCAGCCGATCTGCTTCGAGAACGCGTGCTGGGCTTATACGGTAGGCGCGGCCATCGCCATCAAGAAGGGCGCGAAGAGGGCTGCTGACGCCGCGGCTGCGATCGGTGAAGGCCTGCAGGCGTTCTGCATCCCGGGTTCCGTTGCGGATCACAGGAAGGTCGGGATCGGCCATGGCAACCTTGGCAAGATGTTATTGGAAGAGGAGACGGAGTGCTTCTGCTTTTTGGCAGGGCATGAGTCCTTCGCGGCGGCGGAAGGCGCGATCGGCATCGCGGAGAAGGCGAACAAGGTACGCCAGAAACCGCTTCGCGTTATCTTAAACGGCCTTGGGAAGGACGCGGCGCAGATCATTTCCCGTATCAACGGCTTTACCTTTGTTGAGACGAAATACGATTACAAAGAGGCGAAGCTGAACGTCGTTTATGAGAAGGCATATTCTAACGGCCTGCGCGCGACTGTAAAATGCTACGGCGCGGATGACGTGCAGGAAGGCGTCGCGATCATGCATCATGAGAATGTCGGCGTTTCCATCACGGGGAATTCCACGAACCCGACGCGTTTCCAGCATCCGGTGGCAGGCACATATAAGAAGGAGTGCAATGAGCTTGGCAAGAAGTATTTCTCCGTTGCGTCCGGTGGCGGCACGGGGCGTACCCTCCATCCGGACAACATGGCGGCAGGCCCGGCTTCTTACGGCATGACCGACACGATGGGGCGTATGCATTCTGACGCGCAGTTCGCGGGGTCTTCTTCCGTTCCGGCTCATGTGGAGATGATGGGCCTGATCGGGATGGGGAATAACCCGATGGTTGGCGCGACTGTGGCAGTCGCAGTTTCCGTAGAGGAAGCGGCGAAGGCTGGGAAGTTCTAATCCAAAATCGGCTGAAAACCGCCTAGAACCCGCATAAAACGGATATTTGCAGGGCAGATCAAATCAGATGAAGATCGGTTTGATCTGCCCTGATTTTTTTGCCTGCTTGCTACAAAATATGTTCTACTTGCTACGACATTTTTGCATGGAAAGTGATTTTCACAGGTAGAAAACATTTGTTCTATATGTTGACAAAAGTATAATTATTTTATTATAATAATTGCGTATCCATATACATTCGCATATGTGTGGCAAACTATATTTACTATTCCAAAAGGAAGAGAAGTGTTGCTGTTGTAGAAGCGGCTGGTTATGTATATGTCGGAGGTGGTTTGAATGGAAAGAATTATTGATGTAGCTCAATATATTTGTGAAGAATATAGAAGGCAGTCAAGAGAGGCTATTGATGAGATGAAACTTCATAAGTTGCTTTATTTTGCACAAAGAGAAAGCCTTGCTATTTCAAATGAACCATTGTTTGAGGAAAGTTTTGAGGGATGGAAGTACGGGCCGGTGTCAACAGAGATACGCAGTTACTATACGCCTGACGGAATGAATTATAGAGACAGGAGAGAGTTGTCTGCAAGGAGCGCTTACATTGTAAAGAACGTGGTTCTTCAATATGGCGTTTTGGCCTCATGGAAATTGAGTCAGCTTTCTCATGAGGAAATTTCTTGGAAAAATTCAAGAAAGGGTCTTGCGGAAAGTGAAAACGGCGACAGAAAGATATCCTTAGATGATATTAGGAAGGATGCGGAAAAGATCAGGCCGTATGATTCATTTTATGATATGTATTATGATGAATTTGATGATATGGAGGAGGCTCAATGATTGGAAAAGCATATTGAGCCATTTTCAAGTATTACGACAGTCGGCTGCATAAAATGGCATTTAAAAAGCGTCCCGTATTGGTTATTGGTCAAGCTGACAGCGATGATTATGTTGTCCTTCCAATTTCCCGAGTAACCAGAAAAGAACATTTAGACCAGCATTATGATTTTGAAATACAGGTTGCAGACTATCCGCTGCTTTGCTTGAAAGCAACTTCTTACATTCGGACCCATAAGCAGACTGTTGTAAACAAAGGGGAGCTTTCAGACTGTATGTTGGATTTCAGAGAAAAGTATCCAGATGCATATGTAGCGGCGCTCGCATTAGTAGAAGAGTTTCAACGGAATTTGATTAATAGAGCTTTTTAGCAGGGAACAATAGGTAACAAAAGGCTGAAACATGGCTTTGCAGTTTCCGTAGAGGAAGCGGCGAAGGCTGGGAAGTTCTAATCCAAAATCGGCTGAAAACCGCCTAGAACCCGCAT
>CANQTH010000082.1 GCA_947626795.1 uncultured Lachnospiraceae bacterium | reverse complement strand
TGTTAAGCCTGAAAGGAGAAGATGGGCAGGACTGTAAGAAAATAATGGAACGGTTGGGAAGGGGAGATTTCCCATTCTCCAGTGTGGCAGGAGATTTCCGATTGATCGAGAATGATACCAGGACGATCATTATTCCCGCAGCAGAGAATGCAGGGTTGATCAACAGGCTGTATAAGGGTGAACGTTCCAGGGAGTTGATCCGTCAGCTGGGAATATATTCTGTATCGGTTTATAAAGATCATTTTGAAAATCTTCTATATGCAGGGGATGTGAAGATGCTGGATGAGGAAATTGCAATCCTGGTGAACGAGAAACTATACTCTGAAGAAACAGGTCTATCTTTGGAAGCCGATTTCGGAAAAGGAGAGTTTATTTAACAGCGGGCAGCATATAAAATGCCATGCTGGTTGCTTCACTTAAGAATAGATTAAATTTAAATAAGGAAGGAGGGATTCTATATGTCTGTTCGGTTGGAAGTATGGGGGGAGTATGCGCTATTTTCGCGTCCCGAATTAAAAACGGAGAGAGTTTCCTATGATGTGATTACTCCGTCGGCTGCCAGGGGGCTGTTGGAGGCGGTCTTCTGGCATCCGGGTTTGCGGTATCATATTGATAGGATTTATGTCAGGGCGCCGATTCAATTTACTAATATTCGGCGAAATGAAGTGAAATCCGTGATTAGTGCCCGTAATGTGAAAACCGTAATGGAAAGGGGAAAGGGGGAATTGTGGATCGACACATCGGAAGACATTCAACAGCGGGCTGCCATGATTTTGAAAAATGTCCGCTATGTTATCGAAGCACATTTTTCCATGACAGATCAGGCTTTGCCCAGTGATAATCCTGGGAAGTTTCAGGATATCATAAAGAGACGGCTCATGAAAGGCCAGTGCTATCACCAACCTTATTTTGGATGCCGGGAGTTTCCAGTGAATTTTCGCTTATGTGAAAGTATTCCTGAATGCCCGGAAGAACTAAAGGGGGAAAAGGATCTGGGATATATGCTTTATGACATGGAGTATTCCGACAAAGAAAATATCCATCCCCTGTTTTTCCGGGCGATCATGAAGGATGGTCGGATCGATGTTCCGGAACGTACCAGCGGGGAGGTGAGAGGATGATTCTGCAGGCTCTTGTAAAACATTATGAAGATATGACTGAGAAGGGAGTGCTTGCTGGATATGGTTGGAACCCTCAAAAGGTGTCCTATGTGTTATATCTTGACGAAGAAGGAAATCTTTTGCAAGCGGTTTCCCTAAAAGAAGAAAAAAAGACTGAAAAGGGGAAAAGTATTTCCGTTTTGCAGAGTATGGATTTGCCGGCGGCGGCAGGCGGGAGAACAAGCAACGCCGTGGTCGCTAATTTCCTGTGGGATAATGCCTCCTATATTTTGGGAGCGGATGATAAGGATCCCCAACGGGCTGTCAGACGTTTTGAAGCGAGCAGGGAACTTCATCAGAAGATTTTATCAGATGTTGATATCCCGGCAGCAAGGGCTTTGCTCGCTTTTTTTGAAAGGTGGGAGCCAGCACAGGCCAGGGAGCACTCAGCCTTGCGGGATCAATATGAGGATATCCTGAAGACTCCTAATCTGGTTTTTCGGTACCAGGGGAAATACCTACAGGAATATCCGGAAATCAGGAAAGCTTGGTTGGATTATTATAGCGGTGGAGAAGAAAAGGAAGAAGGAATTTGTTTAGTCACAGGTGAGAAAACACCCATTGCGAAGCTTCATCCCCTGATTAAAGGAGTGCTGGGGGCACAGTCCAGCGGCGCGTCCTTGGTTTCTTTTAATGCGGTTTCCTCTTGTTCTTATGCTCAAGAACAGGGAAATAATGCACCTACCGGGGAGTATGCTGCGTTTGCTTATGGGGCAGCCTTGAATCACTTATTATCCCAGAAGGATTATGTTTTTCGGATTGGTGAAAAGGACAATACAACTGTACTCAGCTGGGCGGAAGGCGGGGGAAAGGAATATCCGGGTCTATTAGGCTGTTTTCTGTTTGGGATGGATTCTTCCTATACGGAATCTGAACTTCGAAAGATGGTAAAAAATCTGTTGGAAGGACAACCTATTGAATTTGAAGAAAGTAAGATGGATCCAAATAGACCTTTTTATATCTTGGGAATCTCTCCGAATGCAGCGCGGTTGTCCGTCCGTTTCTTTTTGAGGAATTCCTTTGGAAATATTTTGAGAAACGTAAATGCCCATTACGAGAGATTGGAAATTCAAAAAAGTAATCCAGACCAAAGCGATAATATCTTTTTGTGGAGACTTTTAGGTGCAACAGTCAATCAGAACGCTAAGGATAAATCTCCGTCTTCGGAGTTGACAGGAGAAGTTTTACGGGCGGTTCTGACGGGAGACCGCTATCCTGCCACACTGTTAAATGGTGTGACTATGCGGATCCGCGCGGAACACAGGGTGACCAGAGAGCGGGCCGCTATCATAAAAGCATATTATTTGAAAAATCCGAATCCTGATGTGCCAAAGGAGGTATTAACAGTGTCATTAAACAAAGAAAGTACAAATGTACCTTACCAGCTGGGGCGTCTGTTTTCTATTTTGGAGACAATCCAGTATGAGGCGAATTCTAAAAATACTAAAATTAACA
The DNA here is from genome assembly GCA_947626795.1 of uncultured Lachnospiraceae bacterium. Classification (GTDB taxonomy): domain Bacteria; phylum Bacillota; class Clostridia; order Lachnospirales; family Lachnospiraceae; genus Petralouisia. Next base: position 7,794 of record CANQTH010000082.1, on the reverse strand, counting down.
CTACGATAAAGGACAAGTATTTTAATTCGGCTTCAGCAACGCCTGCGGTTGTTTTCCCCACCTTGATCAACCTTGCACAGAAACATTTGAAAAAGATGGACATCGGTGCGCAGATCACCTTGGAAAAACAGTTGCGAGAAGTAATGGATAAATTGGACGAGGAATATCCTGCAAGACTGACCTTGCCTCAACAGGGTTCTTTCCAGCTGGGATATTATCATCAGCAGACCAATCATTTTGAAAATAGTAAGAAGAAGGAGGAAAATAAAAATGGAAGCAATTAAGAACCGTTATGAGTTTGTGATATTATTCGATGTGGAGAATGGAAATCCCAATGGGGATCCAGATGCCGGTAACATGCCAAGGATCGATCCGGAAACAGGCTGTGGTATTGTTACGGATGTTTGTCTGAAGAGAAAAATCAGAAATTATGTTGAAACTGTTAAAGAAGATGCCACCGGTTACCGTATTTATATTAAAGATGGCGTGCCTTTGAACCGAAATGATGCGGAAGCTTATGAGAATGCGGGGGTTACGGAGAAAACCATAAAGGAAGAAAAGAAAAAAGATCCCGGCTTAGACCAGAAAATCCGTGATTTTATGTGCGGCAATTTTTTTGATATCCGTGCCTTTGGTGCAGTGATGACTACCTTCGTGAAAGCTTCTTTAAACTGTGGTCAGGTAAGGGGGCCGGTGCAGTTGGGGTTCGCCCGGAGCGTGGATCCGATTGTTCCGCAGGAGATTACGATCACTCGTGTAGCCATTACCCGGGAAGATGATGCTGAGAACAAAGATACGGAAATGGGGAAAAAATATATTGTACCTTATGGTCTTTACCGGTGTGAAGGATACATTTCAGCAAATCTGGCGAGAAAGGTAACCGGCTTTTCGGAAGAAGACCTTCAGCTTCTATGGGAAGCAATTTTCAATATGTTTGAAAATGATCATTCTGCAGCACGTGGGAAAATGGCAGTTAGGGAATTAATAGTATTTAAACATGACAGTGAATTGGGAAATGTTCCTGCCTATAAACTTTTTGAAGCGGTAAAGATTCAACGGAAAGCAGGGGTAGAGATACCAAGGGCATATTCTGATTATGAGATTTCTGTTGACCAGGTGCCTGATGGGGTAACTTGTACGAGGATGTAAGAATATGTATTCAGAGGAAGATTTCTTGATGATTTCCGGCTTGGAGCACTTTTCATTTTGCAGAAGACAATGGGCATTGATCCATATTGAACAGCAATGGGCAGAAAATGGGAGAACTGCGGAAGGGGCTGTCTTTCATGAAAAAGCACACAACCATGGGGAAAGGGAAAGGCGCGGAGACTTGATCATCACAAGGGGGATGAAAGTTTCTTCTGCTTCCCTTGGAATTTCCGGGGAATGTGATGTGGTTGAATTCCGCCATTCTGAGAAAGGAATCCCCCTTCAAGGAGAGAGCGGGTTCTGGCATCCCTTTCCCATTGAGTATAAGCGTGGCGCACCGGGCATGGAAAAGGGCGATACGCTCCAATTATGTGCTCAGGCGATGTGCCTGGAAGAAATGCTGTGTTGTGAGGTACCGGAGGGAGCGTTGTTTTACGGGGCGACCAGGAGACGGGAACAAGTTTTGTTTTCAGAGGATATGCGTCAAAATGTCAGAGATTGCCTGAAGGAAATGCATGAATATGCTAGGCGGGGATATACGCCGAGGGTAAGAACGGGAAAGTTTTGTAATGCCTGTTCTTTAAAGGAAATTTGCATTCCTAAACTGATGAAGAAAAGGTCTGTGGGTGTCTATCTTCGGAAAAAAATGGAGGAGTCATGAGACATTTATTGAATACTTTGTTTGTGACTTCAGAAGATGCTTATCTGAGTCTGGACGGGGAAAATGTAGTGGTCAGCCGCGAAAAACAGGAGATAGGAAGGTTTCCCCTGCATAATTTATGTGGGATTATTGCTTTTACATATGTAGGGGCTTCTCCCGCCTTTATGGGTGCCTGCATTAAAAGAAACATTAACCTTACGTTTTGTTCTCCTGGGGGAAGGTTTCTGGCCAGAGCTTCTGGGATCATAAATGGGAATGTTTTGCTGAGGAGGAAGCAGTACAGGGTGGCGGATGATATGACAGAAAGCTGCAAAATCGCCAGGCATATGATATTTGGGAAACTGTATAATTCCAAATGGAGCATAGAAAGAACGAAACGGGATCATAAAATCCGCATTGATGAAGATAAATTCGATAAAATTTCCGGAGAGATAAGCGCGCTTTTGCCAGAAATATTGGAAATGACTTCCTTGGATTCACTACGTGGGGTTGAGGGATCAGGATCTACGCTTTACTTCAATGTTTTTGATGACATGATCTTGCAGAAAAAAGAGATATTTTATTTTCATAACCGGAACAGACGCCCTCCCCTAGATAATGTCAATGCAATGTTGTCTTTTGCATATAGTCTTTTGGCAAATGATTGCGCTTCCGCCTTAGAGAGTGTCGGACTGGATTCCTATGTTGGGTTTTTGCACAGAGATAAACCGGGAAGAACATCCCTGGCACTTGACCTAATGGAAGAATTAAGACCCTGTGTTGCTGATCGTTTTGTTTTAACTATAATCAATAATAGGATAATGTCCGGGGAAGACTTTGAAAACTTTGAAAGCGGGGCGGTCCAGCTGACAGATGCAGGAAGGAAGAAGTTTTTGAAGAACTGGCAAGAGCATAAAAAGCAGATGATTACGCATCCATACCTGGAAGAAAAAATTCCTTGGGGATTGGTACCTTACCTTCAGGCTTTGCTTCTTGCACGGTATTTGCGGGATGATCTGGATGCTTATCCGCCTTTTTTGTGGAAGTGAGGGATTTGATATATGCTGGTGCTGGTTACTTATGATGTGAATACGGAAGATAAAGGCGGTCAGAAACGTTTGAGACAAATCGCTAAGGTTTGTGTTAATTATGGTCAAAGGGTTCAGAATTCTGTATTTGAATGTTTGGTTGATGCAGCGCAATGCGTGGTATTAAAAAATGAACTTTGCAAGATTATAGACACCCGAAAGGATAGTTTGAGGTTTTATTATTTGGGAAATAAATACCAGACGAAGATTGAACATTTTGGTGTAAAGCAGGCATATTTGCCGGAGGATGTTCTTTTAATTTGAGTGCGAAGCTATAGTGGACGTATAATTAAGTGACAGTTCGCACCAGGATGAAATGAGATCTGGGGTGTTTTTGGAGAATGCTATGTTCATATTTTCATGGAGAAAGACAGTTTCCTTGGGATGTGTTTTCTTATATTTGATAATGTTTGTTAAATTGTAGCAAAAAAGAGGTTATTTTTTAGACATTTTTGCGGTCTCTTCCCTCGCGGGGAGAGTGGGTTGAAATTACTCTAATAACGCCCCCTATTCACTCTTCTACCGTCTCTTCCCTCGCGGGGAGAGTGGGTTGAAATAGCGTCAGTATCATGTAACCGTCTATTTGTATAGCGTCTCTTCCCTCGCGGGGAGAGTGGGTTGAAATGGCGTATCCCGGCAACCGCACGGTATACGCCGTCAGGTCTCTTCCCTCGCGGGGAGAGTGGGTTGAAATAGTTAAGGCAACAAAAGAAGTAAAAAGAGGAACATTGTCTCTTCCCTCGCGGGGAGAGTGGGTTGAAATAGGTCTGTTCTTACTCCTGAGGATGGTTATAAGCGTCTCTTCCCTCGCGGGGAGAGTGGGTTGAAATATTTCTGCCATTGAGGAAAACGCGTTCCGCTATGGTCTCTTCCCTCGCGGGGAGAGTGGGTTGAAATGGAGACTGTTGAAACTGTTGATACCGCTGTTGTCGTCTCTTCCCTCGCGGGGAGAGTGGGTTGAAATTTACGTTAAAACTTATGGTAATAATTACGCTTGTGTCTCTTCCCTCGCGGGGAGAGTGGGTTGAAATTCACACTTTCTTACCCGGATGTTACTGTATCTGAGGTCTCTTCCCTCGCGGGGAGAGTGGGTTGAAATTAAGTCAGCACAGTATTTCGCCAGCTTCCCAAAGGGTCTCTTCCCTCGCGGGGAGAGTGGGTTGAAATTGCAAATGTGGCATCGGTTGTGAAGACATCAGAGTCTCTTCCCTCGCGGGGAGAGTGGGTTGAAATATCTATCGTCGTCCTGCCTACTGTTTTTGCTGTGTCTCTTCCCTCGCGGGGAGAGTGGGTTGAAATACACTTTGCTTTATAATTATGATCGTTTACCTATGTCTCTTCCCTCGCGGGGAGAGTGGGTTGAAATTCTTCTCTTGATTCGCATAGTCCTCTCTTTTACGCGTCTCTTCCCTCGCGGGGAGAGTGGGTTGAAATGGGTACTTTCGGTCTTTTTATTTTGCGCAAATTGTCTCTTCCCTCGCGGGGAGAGTGGGTTGAAATCGTAGATTTTTCTTCTGTACCTTCTGGACAGTAGTCTCTTCCCTCGCGGGGAGAGTGGGTTGAAATCCATTATCTTTCCCACCAAGTGTAAGCGTTCCACGTCTCTTCCCTCGCGGGGAGAGTGGGTTGAAATATGAGCGAGATCGTGATACGTTTTGCCGCCAGTAGTCTCTTCCCTCGCGGGGAGAGTGGGTTGAAATAATGCGACCAACGTTGCTCTGTTGCAGGGACAGAGTCTCTTCCCTCGCGGGGAGAGTGGGTTGAAATTGATTGGTCGCTACCGTCTGTAGCGCCGTTGCCGTCTCTTCCCTCGCGGGGAGAGTGGGTTGAAATAGAAAAGGAGAACAAAATGAAAGAGTTAATCGAAGTCTCTTCCCTCGCGGGGAGAGTGGGTTGAAATTTATTTCAAAGGCATTAGATGTAAATGAGTCCTGGGTCTCTTCCCTCGCGGGGAGAGTGGGTTGAAATCTCCTCCGGAGTCTATCCTTATTTTAGATGAGGTCTCTTCCCTCGCGGGGAGAGTGGGTTGAAATTTACCCAGATGTTACGATATCTGAAGAAAATCTTGTCTCTTCCCTCGCGGGGAGAGTGGGTTGAAATTTTAACTCAGAGCCTATACAATTATGTTGGGCCTGTCTCTTCCCTCGCGGGGAGAGTGGGTTGAAATATTGGCTTGATTGCTATGATCGCCGGTGGGAATGGTCTCTTCCCTCGCGGGGAGAGTGGGTTGAAATCACGCAACTTGCGCAGAGTAGCGGACTATACACGGTCTCTTCCCTCGCGGGGAGAGTGGGTTGAAATATGGGAATTGAAAGCAAAACAGAAGGGCGAAGAGTCTCTTCCCTCGCGGGGAGAGTGGGTTGAAATGAAGACCCGCTTTGTACTCCAACAAACTTGAAATAGTCTCTTCCCTCGCGGGGAGAGTGGGTTGAAATCGAAACAGTAAAGCCAATATGTTGCATCGAAAGGGTCTCTTCCCTCGCGGGGAGAGTGGGTTGAAATACATAGTTTTCTTTGTACGCCTTGTCAAATGCAGTCTCTTCCCTCGCGGGGAGAGTGGGTTGAAATAAGGAAGCCTTTTTAAGACTTGGTGGAACTTATGTCTCTTCCCTCGCGGGGAGAGTGGGTTGAAATAAGATGATACAGTGCATATTCAAACCGATTGTATGGTCTCTTCCCTCGCGGGGAGAGTGGGTTGAAATCCATCTCATATGCTGCGCCAATCTGTGCAAAAAGGTCTCTTCCCTCGCGGGGAGAGTGGGTTGAAATAGAAGAATCCAGAAAAAAGATGTCTATTTCCCAAAGTCTCTTCCCTCGCGGGGAGAGTGGGTTGAAATAAACTGGTATGGCTAATATGAAAAAAGGCTTTGGTCTCTTCCCTCGCGGGGAGAGTGGGTTGAAATAACAATGGCTTTGGTTTCATTGCCGTAATAAGTAGTCTCTTCCCTCGCGGGGAGAGTGGGTTGAAATCATCAAAGGAACGCTTGCAAAGATCGGCACCGATAGTCTCTTCCCTCGCGGGGAGAGTGGGTTGAAATTTCGTGTCCTCTTTTCTCGTGTTGCACCATACTTGTCTCTTCCCTCGCGGGGAGAGTGGGTTGAAATATCTAACGCCTCTCTTTCGAGTGTTTTTTCGCAGTGTCTCTTCCCTCGCGGGGAGAGTGGGTTGAAATGACCCTGTTTTTGTAGATGCTGTCGATGATATGGTCTCTTCCCTCGCGGGGAGAGTGGGTTGAAATTGCCTTTGAGTTGATTGGTTATAGTGAGCCTGTTGTCTCTTCCCTCGCGGGGAGAGTGGGTTGAAATTTCTATTGTCGTCCTGCCTACTGTTTTTGCTGTTGTCTCTTCCCTCGCGGGGAGAGTGGGTTGAAATTCTCTCGAGCGTTTTTTCGCAGTACGAACAGTCGTCTCTTCCCTCGCGGGGAGAGTGGGTTGAAATTCATTTTTCGTCCTTTTTGCACAATTTTTCCCGGTCTCTTCCCTCGCGGGGAGAGTGGGTTGAAATTTCTCAATTTGATGTATATGCTCATCTTGCTTGGTCTCTTCCCTCGCGGGGAGAGTGGGTTGAAATTGCTTATGGCTCTCCTCAGCAGTATTACCTTTACTGTCTCTTCCCTCGCGGGGAGAGTGGGTTGAAATTACTTTGAGAACGTGCTTGACGGAATTGCCGGACGTCTCTTCCCTCGCGGGGAGAGTGGGTTGAAATAAATGTGTTTGATGGAATCAAAAATACCATATTGGTCTCTTCCCTCGCGGGGAGAGTGGGTTGAAATCTCCATGAATACATCACGAGGATTTCTGCCGCCTGTCTCTTCCCTCGCGGGGAGAGTGGGTTGAAATAGAGAACCGGAAAGCCTTTAACTGCTTTGATGCTGTCTCTTCCCTCGCGGGGAGAGTGGGTTGAAATATCAAGTGTCATCTCCATAAGTTTCTGTCTTCCGTCTCTTCCCTCGCGGGGAGAGTGGGTTGAAATATGTAACCGTAGAATCCCTCATCCGCTGAATAGTGTCTCTTCCCTCGCGGGGAGAGTGGGTTGAAATAATACATAGCTGATTGATTGTATAAATTTGCGCCCTGGTCTCTTCCCTCGCGGGGAGAGTGGGTTGAAATAAAGAGTAATTGACTCCCTTAACGAGGAGATCGAGTCTCTTCCCTCGCGGGGAGAGTGGGTTGAAATCTCCTGGCTGATAATCCATGCGGAATTTCCACATGTCTCTTCCCTCGCGGGGAGAGTGGGTTGAAATCATGAATTTTGACATAGGGTACTTATCGCATATCGTCTCTTCCCTCGCGGGGAGAGTGGGTTGAAATTTCTCCTTACAGTCTCTCTACGAATGTATTCCACGTCTCTTCCCTCGCGGGGAGAGTGGGTTGAAATGTCTCCTTATTGTCCATTGTATTCTGCCTGTCGTTGTCTCTTCCCTCGCGGGGAGAGTGGGTTGAAATTATGTTGTCAAGAAAATCAAGGTGCCTGCGTTTCATCTCTCCCCTCTCGGGAAGAGTGACAGAAGGAGCCGAAACACATTAACGGGGATTAGGAAACGATTTGTTCTTCAAGAAGATGATGTATATAAAGTTGATGTATATAGTAGTCTGTGAAAATAATACTAAAAGAAAGCTCTTTATTCAAAACTTAAAATCGATTTTCCGGGATTAAGATGTCTGCGTAAGGGAGAAGGGCTTTTTGAAAGGGTCAGAGGCTATAAGGCGGTGGCACTCACTATACCTTTTTCCTTTAATCATTTTACGGGCGTTAAAATATATCTTATGGCAGGCATATAAGGGATCTTTAAAAATATCCCAGGGATAAGCCTCAAGCGGTCTGATCGACTCCATATAGAGCTTGTCAAAATCTTCATACAGGGTTTCGCCTTTCATCTTGTGGTAATCCCGATAAGTTTCTCGGATGATCCAGAC
>CANQTH010000081.1 GCA_947626795.1 uncultured Lachnospiraceae bacterium | reverse complement strand
AGAGGTAAATACTACTTATGCAGAAGTAAATTCTATCAGAGGATTAGAGAGTGGAATTTAAAATTTCAATTTTCACTGGAGGAGTAGGTTGGTGAGCTTATTGCATTATGGCTGCAGCGGTGGTAGAATAAAAGTGCGGATGTAGAAGGATGCTCCGTCCGTATGTTACAAGGGGGGATGGAGTATGGATTCATCTGGACAGGAGAAGAAAACAGCCGCACAGGCGCCGAGTGAGATTGCGCAGAATTTAAAAGTGGCAGATGAAAATGCCACATTTAAGTACGACGAATCGGCGAGAAACATTGTGGCCCAGAAGTCGGTTCTGGCATATATATTAAAGAGCGCACTTGACGAGTATGCGGCGTATACGGTGCAGGAGATAGCGGAGAGGTTTATCGAGGGCGAACCTGAACTTACAGTCAGTGAGTGGCTTTCGGGCTGTCGAATCACTTCTTCTATCCATAGTATAACCAATGAGAAACAGTTTATACATTTTTTTTATAGCAAACAGGCATTGTATCTTATTGCCATTTCCGTGGCCCTGCCCACACTCGGTCTCCGGAATAAGGCTGGGATGGCAGGGGTTTTCAAATGTTGCCATCCCGGTCTTTTTGCTTACAGATACTCCGTGAGGCGTTCCCCATACAGGACAATCAGATGGTTCAGTGTCTGGTCCCAGTTCCGGTATCTCTGTGTCCATTTCTTCGTTACGTTCTGGCTTGCCAGGTACAGCATCTTTTCTAATGACGTATCGCTGTGGAACACGCTCTTTAAGTTGTTTTCTGAGATAATCTGTCAGATTTGCTCCTTTGCTACTGGCATAAAAAGACTTCTTTTTGATAAGAATTTGCATATCCTAATTCTTACCAAAAAGAAGCCATTTATTTTCAAAAACACAAACTAATTTACACTACCGGGAAATGTAAAACCTTCTATATCTTCTACATTAATAATTCCGACCTCTTTTCCATTTGATGCCTCTACATAATGTTTTGTTTCCAAGAAATTTGATTTAACATTATTTTTCAAAAATATAGTTTCACCTCGGGTGAAAGAAATACGAGAATACTTAAAAGGTATAAATCCTGGAAAAACCAAAACACTTTGAACACTATCAGGGTCATACACCGGATAATATACTTTTACATCATTGTTTAATGTATATTCTTGTAAATTATCCATCTGCATAAATTCTTCTACCTTACCCTGAGAATAACTCTCTGTACAAATATTAATACTTATGTTATAAAATAAAAGTGTCAGCAGAATTGGCAACATACAGAAAACATACCTCAGTATTTTATTATCCACAATATATGCAAACAAGAGAGCTGTTAAGTAGAAACATAAAACAATCACAACAGGAAAAATCAAATATCTCAATAGCGCGCTATTCTCATTTGTTCCTAAAAACACCATATATTTTTGCAAGCCTTGAGTATCCATACCCTCTAAGGTCAGAAAGACAAACAATCCATAAAACCAAAAGATACAAACCGAAGTAAGATTAATTCCCCAAAAAAATCCCCTAACTTTATCGTGAGCTTTATAATAGATTCTCATCAAAAGATTAAATAATCCTAAATCGATTGCTGTAGCAAGTATATAAAAAAATATAATGTCAATGTTTGTTACAATTTGATATACTCCGCCAATTAACAGTAAGACAACCACCAAAACAACAATTAATGGAATCTCTACAATAAACATATGAATAACATTCCTCCTCTTAATTATAGCAAAATATATATTTTTTTTATTTTATCATATTTTCCATCCCATTTTCAACACATTTCGCACTCTTTCCAGCGTTAAAAGTAACAGTTCAGCCTTCAGATGTCCTGTTACAGAATCCGGCTCATTTCTAGTTTGCCTTCGGCAAAGAGCCGGATTCCCACTCGGTAAAATTTACGCGTTCTTATGGACTTTGCAACAAGTGCAAAGTCCTGGACTGAACGGTTATTTTTCATTACCATTCATTACCTGGCGGAATAAAGAAGGCTTTCTTTTTCCGGGGGCGCATGATATAATAGGAACGCATGAGCGGAGGGGCTGCCTGGCGGCTTTCCTGCCATGTTTTGCATAGAATGAGAGGAACGCATATGGAAAGAATCGACGAAGACATCAGATCCGGTAATTTTTGCAGGGCGTACCTGCTTTATGGGGAGGAGACGTATCTGATCCGGCAATATAAGAACAAGCTGATCGAGGCGCTCCGCGCCCCGGGCGATGTGATGAACGCCGCTTTTTATGAGGGGAAAAACATCGATCCCGCGGAGGTCATCGACCTGGCGGAGACGCTCCCGTTTTTTGCGGAGCGCAGGCTGATCGTCATAGAGGACAGCGGCATGTTCAAGAATGCCTGCGAGGAGATGGCTGCTTATATGAAGCGGATCGCGGAGACGACGTGCTTCCTTTTTGTGGAAAAGGAAGTGGATGGGCGCAGCAAGATGTACAAGGCGGTGCGCAGCGCCGGACGCGCCGTTGAGTTCAAAAGGCTGCAAGAGAAGAAGTTGGAACAGTGGGTCTTAAAGTGTATGAAGCGCGAGAAGAAGGCTATCGCGCGCCCGGTCGTGCAGCTTCTCCTGGAGAAAACCGGGAATGACATGGAAAATATCGCCAGCGAGTTGGAAAAGCTGTTCTGCTATACGATGGGGAGAGAGGAGATCAGGGAGGAAGACGTGGAGGCGGTCTGCGTGCAGCAGACGACGGGAAAAGTCTTCGCTATGGTGGACTGCATTGCGGAAAAGAAGCAGAGGCAGGCCCTGGGCCTGTATTACGACTTGCTCGCGCTCCGCGAGCCGCCGGGACGCATCCTCTACCTCATAGCCAGGCAGTTCCATCTGCTCCTCCTTGTGAAGGAATTGGCAAGCCAGGGTTACGGCGACAGGGACATCGCGGAGAAGGCCGGGCTGAAGGGCAGGGAATTTGTCGTAAGAAAGAACCTTGCGCAGGCCAGGCGGTTTACCGCGTCCCAGCTCCGGGAGGCGGTGGAAGGCTGCGTGCAGATGGAAGAAGACGTAAAGACCGGGAAGCTGATGGATAAGATGGCGGTGGAACTGCTGATCGTGAAATATAGCAGTTGAGTATTGGTAACATTAAGAAGTTCAGGCCGATTAAACTTGAAAGCAAAGAAACGGCACAGCCAAAAGCTGTGCCGTTTCCTGAAACCATATGCTGTTTTATCCGATGGGAAAAGGCTTTGCTCCCACCTTCACAGGGGATAAATAACAAACAGAGCGCACCCTCCCGGGACGCCCTGTGATTCCGGCACGGTCAAGCGATGCCGTTTACCGCCTTTGCAAGGCGGGAAATCTTCCTTGCCGCATTATTTTTATGGTAAATGCCCTTCGCAGCGGCTTTGCCGATGGTAGAAGTAGCGGCGGTCAGCGCTGCCTGCGCAGCGTCCTTGTCGTTTGCCGCGACAGCAGCCTCGACTTTTTTGATCGAAGTCTTAACAGCGGAACGGATGGATTTGTTGCGCGCCGCCCTGGCTTCCGATATTAAAACGCGTTTCTTTGCTGATTTGATATTAGCCAATTCTGTACACCTCCAATGCATAAAAAATGTAAACATTCTTGTATAGTTTAATCCTATTTTTTCTATCTGTCAATACATAATCTAATTTTTTTTGGCGAAAAATAGTAACAGTTTATAATAGGGAAAACGGAAGGCCGCCGGGACACGGACGGCAGAGCGGAAAGATTGGAGGGAACGTGATGGGTCAATTTCAGGTGAGGACGGACCTGGCCTTGGAAGCCCGGGAAAAGTTCACGGAAGAAAACAGGGAGGTCAAAGGGGTCAAGCTAAAAGAGGAGTACCGCAGAGGGACGGAGATCAAGGTTACGACCATGGTGATCGAGACGGAAAACGGGGCGAAGGCGATGGGGAAGCCAAAGGGGACGTATATCACGCTGGAAGCGGCGGATATGGACTGCCAGGACGAGGGGTATCACCGGGAAATTTCCTTAGAGCTTGCCAGGATCGTGAAGAAACTGCTCCCGAAGAAGAAAAAGGCGCTTTCCGTCCTGGTCGTCGGGCTGGGCAACCGTGATGTGACGCCGGATGCGTTAGGGCCGCGCGTCGTGGACAACCTGGCGATCACGCGGCATATCTTAAAGGAATTTGGAAAATATGCCTTCGGAGAAGAAGAGGTAAACGCGGTCAGCGGCATTGTGCCGGGGGTCATGGCGCAGACCGGGATGGAGAGCCAGGAGATCATCCGCGGAGTCGTCGGCGAGGCGAAGCCGGACGTGATGGTCGCCATCGACGCGCTGGCGGCGCGCAGCACGCGGCGGCTGGGACGCACGATCCAGATCACGGACACAGGGATAAACCCGGGGTCGGGCGTCGGGAACCACCGCCATGGGCTTTCCGAGGAGACGGTGGGGATCCCGGTCATTGCCATCGGCGTGCCGACTGTGGTGGACGCGGCGACGATCGTAAACGACACCATGCATACGCTTATCCAGGCAATGGAGCAGAACAGCCGCCTTGAGACGCTAAGCACCGGGCTGAGCGCGCTCAACGACATGGAGAAATACGAGCTGATCCGCGAGCTTCTGTCCCCGCAGCTCAATACGATGTTCGTTACGCCGAAAGACATTGACGAATCCGTCAAGCGCTTAAGCGACACCCTTTCCGAGGGCTTAAACATCGCGTTCGCGTAAAGGCGCGGGAGTCCGCCAGGCGCTTGGGCGACGCCCTTTCCGAGGGCTTAAACATCGCGTTCGCATAACGAATCCTTTCCCGCCGCATAAAAAAAATCGTACAGGCATATATTTATGGCATGGGCGTGTCAGCCAATCATCGGAAGGGAAGGCCTTGTATGTGGAAAGCGTTGGGGAAGAGGAAAAGGGGACCGGGGAAATCTTGGAAATGGGCCGCGGCGGCGTTTGGAGCCTTATTTTTCATTGCCTGCTGCCAGAATCTGAGGGCGGGCGGAAGCCTGCCGGGAATCCGGCGGATCGGGGAATATCTTCGGGAAGAGGTCGCGGCGCGGGCATGGGAAAACTGTATGATGGCGATGGTGGGGGGAGGGCGGGACGCGCCGGATTTAGAGGAGTATGTCCTTGGGAAGATCGAGGAGGCTTTTCCCATCTATGCATTTTACGGGACGCAGCCGGAATATGACACGCAGATCGAGAGCCGCTTTACAGATGAGATGATCGCGGAAAATGAATTGGAATCCAGGAAGGGAGGGAACGAGGCTGGCTCCGGATCAGGGGAAGAGGCGGACGGCCGGGGAACAGGCGGCGGAGAGACGGAAGAGGCGGACGGCCAGGGAACGGGCGGCAGAGAGACGGAAGAGGCGGACGGCCAGGGGACGGGCAAAACAGAAGGGAAAGGCAGCCAGGGGACGGGCAAAACAGAAGAAAAGGACAGCCGTGGGACGGGCAAAACAGAAGAGGGCGGCCAGGGGACGGGCAAAACAGAAGGGGAAGGCGGCCAGGGAGCGGGCGGGACGGAAGGAGAGGGCGGTCAGGAAGCCCGAAGAAAGGCTTTGCTTGGGAAATTAAGTGATTTTGATTATCTGATCCAGAATTTTTACCAGGTGGACCGGACGACGACCATAGACAGCAGCCAGCTCAACGCGGAAGCCATGCTGGCAAAGGATATGAAGTTGGAAGGAGGGCCGGAGAACGTCCAGATCCTGATCTACCATACGCATTCCCAGGAAGGATATGCGGATTCTGTGCCGGGAGACGCCAACACGAGCGTCGTCGCGGTGGGGGAACGCTTAGCCGCGCTGCTGCGGGACACGTATGGGTTTCATGTGATGCACCACACAGGGGAGTACGACGTGGCGGACCGGGACAATGCGTATTCTTATGCGGGGCCTGCGCTGGAGCGGATCCTGGCGGAAAATCCCAGCATTGAAGTCGTCATAGACCTGCACCGGGACGGCGTTGCGGACACGACCCGGCTGGTGACGGAAGTGAACGGGAAACAGACGGCGCAGATCATGTTTTTCAACGGGCTTAGCCGCACGACGTCAAACGGGGACATCGCGTACCTGGCGAACCCGAACCTGGAAAGCAACCTTGCGTTCTCCTTTCAGATGAAGCTCGCGGCGGAAGAGGCTTACCCGGGGTTCGCGCGCGCGAATTACCTGAAGGGGTACCGTTATAATCTGCATTACCGCCCCAAAAGCCTTCTGGTGGAGGTCGGGGCGCAGACGAATACCCTGGAAGAAGCCATGAACGCCATGGAGCCGCTGGCGGATCTTTTGCATCGGGTGCTGTCGCCGTAGAGGGGGGCGGAAAAGCAGGTACATAAGAGCGGGAAGGAGTGGTGCGGATGGCGCAGGCAGCCTGGATGGATCTGGGGCAATTGGAAGAAAAGCGGCGCAGCCCGGAGGAAGAATTGCTCTTGCAGTCTATTTCAAAATTAGAGCCGCCGTATTGGAGCGGGGCGAAGGCGATGGGAGATTTTATTTACGCCGCCTTTTATTTCCATGAAGGGGAAAGCCCGGGGAAACGGATCGTGAGCGCCGCGTTTCTGCTGGACGGGGAGAATTTCATCCTGGCGGCCTTGCAGGATAAGGACGGGATCCTGCGCCGGATGCGCGGGACGGGCGGCGGGCCGCAAGAGATGTTAGAAGCCCTGTTTGACGGCCTGCTGAAGCGGGGGCGGCAAAAGGCGGAAGAACTGGGGGAATTTTTGATGGAGGTAGAGCGGGAGATCGTGAATGGGAAGATCGACCGCGGCAGGAATCGCACGATCTTTGAATGCAAGCGGCTTCTGGCAGTCTGGAAAAACGATTATGAGCAGATCCTGGGGCTTGTCGAGGGGATCGGCGGGCTGGGGCAGGCGCTGAGCGAGGAGGCGGCCTCTTATTTCCGCGTCTGTGAGAATAAATTGAAACGCCTGTCGGGAGAGCTGCAGTTTTTGTACGAAGGGCTGGTGCATATCCGGGAGGCGCTCGACGCCGCGCTCTCTTATGAGCAGAACCGGATCATGAAAGTTTTTACGACGGTGACGACTGTGTTCATGCCGCTGACCCTGATCGCAGGCTGGTACGGGATGAATTTCGCATGGATGCCGGAATTGAAGTGGCGGTACGGGTATGCGTTCGCGGCCGCGCTGAGCCTGCTTGTGATCCTTTTGTGCCTCTGGTTCTTTAAAAAGAAGAAATTGCTGTGACGGTTTTGAGTTGACAGGAGGACGGATGTGTTGATACAATAGAACCGCTACAAATGGAAGGAACATGGAGGAGAATCATGTCAGGAATCGACCAAAGCAAGATCAGGAATTTTTGCATTATCGCGCATATCGACCATGGGAAATCTACGCTGGCGGACCGCATCATAGAAAAGACCGGGCTTTTGACAAGCCGGGAAATGCAGGATCAGGTGTTAGACAACATGGATTTGGAACGGGAGAGGGGCATCACGATCAAGGCCCAGGCGGTCCGTATCATATATAAGGCAAAAGACGGGGAAGAATATATCTTTAATCTGATCGACACGCCGGGGCATGTGGATTTCAATTACGAAGTGTCCAGAAGCCTCGCGGCCTGCGACGGCGCGATCCTGGTCGTGGACGCGGCGCAGGGGATCGAGGCGCAGACCCTGGCGAACGTCTATCTGGCGCTGGATCACGACCTGGATGTGTTCCCGGTCATCAATAAGATCGATCTGCCGAGCGCGGATCCGGAGCGCGTGGTGAGCGAGATCGAGGATATCATTGGGATCGAGGCGCAGGACGCCCCGCGGATCTCCGCCAAGACCGGGCTGAATGTGGAAGACGTGTTGGAGCAGATCGTAAAGAAAGTGCCTGCGCCGGGCGGGAGCGCGGACCATCCGCTCCAGGCGCTCATCTTTGATTCCCTGTACGATTCTTATAAGGGCGTCATCGCGTTCTGCCGCATCATGGAAGGCACGGTAAAGGTAGGGACGACGATCCGGATGATGGCGACGGGGGCCGTGGCCGACGTCGTCGAGGTCGGGTATTTCGGAGCGGGGCAGTTCATCCCCTGCGACGGCTTGAGCGCCGGGATGGTAGGGTATATCACGGCCAGCCTGAAAAACGTCCGGGACACGCAGGTGGGCGATACGGTGACGGATGCGGACAACCCCTGCAGCGAGCCGCTGCCGGGCTACAAGAAGGTGAACCCCATGGTATTTTGCGGCATGTATCCTGCGGACGGCGCAAAGTATCCGGATCTGCGGGACGCGTTGGAAAAACTGCAGCTCAATGACGCCGCGCTTCAGTTTGAGCCGGAGACGTCGGTGGCGTTGGGGTTCGGGTTCCGGTGCGGCTTTTTGGGGCTGCTCCATCTGGAGATCATCCAGGAACGCTTAGAGCGGGAATATAACCTGGATCTGGTCACAACTGCGCCGGGCGTCATTTATAAGGTGCATAAGACGAACGGGGAAGTCCTTGAGCTGACGAACCCGTCCAATATGCCCGACCCGTCGGAGATTGACTATATGGAGGAGCCTGTCGTCAACGCGGAGATCATGGTGACGAGCGAGTTCATCGGGCCGATCATGGATCTGTGCCAGGAGCGGCGCGGGACGTATGTGAGCATGGAATACATGGAAGAGACGCGCGCGCTGATTAAGTACATCCTGCCGCTGAACGAGATCATCTACGACTTTTTCGACGCGTTAAAATCGCGCTCCAGGGGGTATGCGTCTTTTGATTATGAGATGCGGGGATACGCCCGCTCCGAGCTGGTCAAGCTGGATATCCTGATCAACCGGGAAGAGGTGGACGCGCTGTCCTTCATCGTCCACGCGGGGACGGCCTATGAGCGCGGCCGGAAGATGTGCGAGAAATTAAAAGAAGAGATCCCGCGCCATCTGTTTGAGATCCCCATCCAGGCGGCGATCGGGAGCAAGATCATCGCGCGGGAGACGGTGAAGGCGATGCGCAAGGACGTGCTGGCAAAATGCTATGGCGGCGACATCACGCGCAAGCGCAAGCTTTTGGAAAAACAGAAGGAAGGGAAGAAGCGGATGCGCCAGATCGGGAATGTGGAGATCCCGCAGAAAGCGTTCATGAGCGTGCTGAAGCTGGACGACAAGTAAGGAGCCATGAGAAGACCACTCGAATTATACATACACATCCCTTTTTGCGAGCGGAAATGCCTGTATTGCGATTTTTTGTCCATGCCGGCGGGAGCGGGGCTGCGCAGCCGTTACGCAGAGGCGCTGGCAGGGGAGATACGAAGAAAAGCGAAGAGCTGCGGCGGATACGAGGTATCCGCCGTATTTGTCGGCGGCGGGACGCCCTCCTGTTTAGAGGCGGAGCAGATGGCAAAGATCTTAGAGGCGGTAAGGGAGGGATTTTTCATCCGGGAAGACGCGGAAGTCACTATAGAGTGCAATCCGGGGACTTTGACAGAAGAGAAGCTGGCGTGTTACCAACGGCTGGGCGCCAATCGGCTCAGCATCGGCCTGCAGTCGGCAAAGGACGGGGAATTGAGGCGTTTGGGCAGGATCCACACATTCCGGCAATTTCTGGGAAATTACCGCCTGGCGCGGGAACTGGGGTTTGGGAACATAAACGTCGATTTGATGTTCGCGCTGCCGGGGCAGGGGATCGCGGATTGGGAAGAGACGCTTGGAAAAGTCCTGGAGCTAAAGCCGGAGCATATTTCCGCCTATAGCCTGATCGTGGAAGAGGGGACGCCCTTTTACGAAGCATACGGGGAAGACGACAGAAAACGCGCGCGCGGGGAAAAGCCGGAGTTTCTGCCGGAAGAGGAGACGGAATGCGGGATGTATGCGCTGGCAAGGGAGATGCTGGAAAAAGAGGGATATCGGCGGTATGAGATCTCAAATTACGCGAAGCCCGGGTTTGAATGCCGCCACAACATCGGATATTGGCGGCGCGCCTCCTACCTTGGGCTGGGGCTTGGGAGCGCCTCTTTGATGGAAAATATCCGTTTTTCCAACACATCCGACCTGGGGGCATACCTGGGCGGGGGATACGCGGATCTGGAAAAGGTTTTGGAAAGCCCGGAATGCGCCGGGGCGGTTCGGCTGGACAAGAAAGAGCAGATGGAAGAATTTATGTTCCTGGGGCTTCGGATGGCGGACGGTGTCTTGGCGGAAGCGTTCCGCGCGGAATTTGGGGTGGGGTTAGAAGAAGTGTACGGGGCGGCGGTCCGAAAATTTGCGCGGCAGAAATTGTTGGCGCAGGCGGAAGGGCGGGTATTCCTGACTGAAAAGGGGGTGGCCGTCAGCAATTATGTCTTTGCGGGATTTTTGCTGGAAGCGTGACGCCCTCTTTTGCCAGGGACTCCCGTATTCTACGATGAACAGATATTATCTGTTCTCAGAAAGCAATTCCAAGATTTCCTCCGGGCTTTTCTGCGGCTCTTTTTGCACGGCCAGGAAAATCGGTTCCAGGGCGGACTCGTCCTCTTCGAGATCCTGTGCGATTTCGGACAGTGACTTTCCACGTTGGAGCTTCTTTTTAGTCAAAGAGATCATGGCAAGAAAGCCGCCTTGGGCGAGTCCTTCTTCCCTTGAGATCTCCTTTTCGCTCGCGATGTGAGCCTCCTCGTCATATTCAAACAATACCATCTCATACACCTCCGCCCGATGTTCCATCAACAGTTTTTCCAATATCCCGTTCGCTATGCAGTGTTCTACCGCAGCATCCACGGCCTCCTCCAGCGTGACGTTCTCCTTTGCCAGGAACTCCCGTATCTTCCCGACGAATAGATATTATTTATTTTCGGAAAGCAATTTCAAGATTTCCTCCGGGCTTTTCTGCGGATCTTTTTGCACGGCCAGGAAAATCGGCTTCAGGGCGGCCTCATCCTCTTCGAGATCCTGTGCGATTTCGGGCAGTGACTTTCCACGTTGGAATTTCTTTTTTGTCAAAGAGATCATGTTAAGAAAGCCGCCTTGGGCGAGTCCGAGGCTCATGCCTTCAGAGCGTCCCTGAGACAGCCCGAGGCTCATGCCTTCAGAGCGTCCCTGAGACAGTCCGAGGCTCATGCCCTCAGAGCGTCCCTGAGACAGCCCGAGGCTCATGCCCTCAGAGCGTCCTTGGGCGAGACCACGGCTCATACCCTGGGCAAGACCACGGCTTAAACCTTCCTGCAGCCCCTCTTCCCTTGAGATTTCCTTTTCGCTCGCGATGTGAGCCTCCTCGTCATATTCA
>CANQTH010000080.1 GCA_947626795.1 uncultured Lachnospiraceae bacterium | reverse complement strand
TCCGCCGCCGCTGCCGTTACCGTCACGGTCTTGCCTGCGCCCGCCGTTTTCGCGGATACGACGCCCTTCGCGCTTACAGTCGCGTATTTCGTATTGGAAACCGCCCACTTCAGCGCCTTGTTCGCCGCGTTGTTTGGAGCAACTTTTACCTTCTTGCTCAGGTCTAACTTCTTGCCTGCCAGTACCTTGTAAGTCTTCGCAGTGAACTTAACGCTGCTTACCTTCACGCCCACGTCCGCCTGCGCCTGGCGCACAAGCGCCGCCTGCGCGTCCGTCAGTGCTTTCGCCGCCGCGTCTACTTCCGCCTGCGTCGCGTCCGCCTTAGCCGCGGCTGCCTGCGCCGCCGTCAGCGCGTCGCTGAATTTCTTCCAGCTATCCGCTGTGTAATCCGCTTCCTTCAACGCTTTCGCTGCTGTGATCGCGTCGTTCAACGCTTTCTTGTCTGCTTCCGTCGGAGCCTGCTGCTCCTCTTCCTTGCTTACTTTCCAACGGTAGATCCCTGTCGCCGCCGCGTCGTCGCGGATCGTCAATACCAATTTCACTGCCGTCGTCGTGATCTCGTCAAATTTAAACGTATTGTATTGGTCAACTTCCACTGCCGTCGCGAAATCTGTCGTCATGTTCGCTTCTTTCCAGCTTCCGTCGTCCGCCAGGTACATGATCTTCATCGAAGCCGGGACTCTCGTGTCGCCCGTGTCGTCATACCAATAGATGTCAAAACGGTTCATCGTCACTGGCGTATCCCATTCATACTGGACATAATGCTCGCTTCCGGAATCCTGCGGCCAGTTGCCCCAGCCATACCCGATTCCGCCATTGGACGCCGTAGGCTCCCAATCTGCCATGATGCCGTCTACATTTTCCCAATCCGCCGTAAAATCGGAGGAAGCCGTCGCGCTGAACTCAAGATGCGCAGGATCCGGAGTCGGCGGGTTGATCAGGCGGAAGCTGCCTTCCACTACGATCTCCTTGTCCACGCCCGTTACCGTATACGTGTTGTCTTCGCCAACCTGCACTTCCTCGCCATTGACGAGCAGCTTCTTTACCATGTAGCCGTCGTTCGGGATCGCAGTGATGACTAAGTCGTCCCCTTCTTTTACCAGATCCGCGCTAAGGGTGAACGTCCCGTATTTCGGCGTCGAATTGGTGATCGACGCTTCATACCACGGTTTCCCATCGTCCGCCGCGGTGATGACCTTGAAGTACGCGTCGTATGCCTTTTCCGCGTATTCCGGCGAGAACATCGGCGCAAAATCATACCCGTTCGCCGTCAGGGTCGGGAAGCCCGTCTCCTCGCTCGTGGAAACCTTGATGGAATCCGACAGGTTCTCGGAGAGGACTAATGTCTTCCAGGACGTGCTGTCGATCTGCGCCGCCATTACGAACGGCCCGTACATAACGCTCGCGACGTCGGAGCTTCCGAGCTTATCCGGCGTCTTGTCCAGATGCAGCGTCCAGGGCGCGTTGATCTCGATAACGTCCCCAACCTTCACGTCCTTTAACTCTACATATGTGCTGATCTCAGGATCCTTGATCTTCTCTTCGCCGTTTACTTTCACGGTGAAGCCGTTTGTCGCCCAGTACGGAACGCGCAGCTTCATATTAAATGCCGAGGGAGCTGCCGCCCCATTGTCGTTGGACGCTACGGAAGCATCCGCCGCGCTTACTGTCAATTTCGTATTTTCAGACGGGAACGACGTCTCCTGAACGACCTTCACGCCTTTTTCCTCCCATGTCACGGTAGACGGAAGGTACAATCCTACGTACAAGGTATCGTCCGTCTTTGAGTAAGCCGCTTCCTGGTACTTCACATGGTTCTCCATGCCCGTGCCGTGGCAGCAGGTAAACGCATTGTAGTCGTCGCCAAAATCCCTTGTGGAACCCGGCCCGATCGGGAGCATATAAGTCGTCCCGTTGTGCATATAGTTCGTCACGTTCGGGTTCTGGGACGCCAGGATCTGGTTGTACAGGGTACTCTCATAGTAATCCATGTACTCCGCGTTGTCCGGATCGTAATTGTTGAGCATCTTCGTCATCTTCATCATGTTGTACGCCGCGCACGTCTCGCAGTTCGTCGTCCCCGCGATGTTGTTCGCCTGCTGATACGGCTGCGTGAACTTCTCGCCCGTGCCGACCCCGCCGATGGAGTATGCGTACCGGGATACCGTCATCTGCCAGAAATTCTTCGCGATGTCATAATAATACATATCCGGGCTTCCGCTTTCCACGGTCGCCTCGTACATCTTCAATGCGCCGATGATCTGCGGGATGTGCTGGTTCGCATGGCGGCCCTTGATATCGTCCACATTCTCCGCAAGGTTGTCAAAGAAGATCGTATTGTCAAATAATTTCGCGCCCTTCAAGTAAAGATCCGCGTCCTCGTCCCCGTCCGCTTTCGCATAAATGTAAAGCTGCGCCAGGGATTCGTTCATCCCGCCGAACTCGCCCGCGATGTACATATCCCACATATTCGTGAGCTGTTCCTGCGGAAGCACGCTCAGGCGGTTGTAAGCCCATTTTCCAAGGGCTTTCGCCGTATCAAGGGCTTCCCGGTTGCCTGTATAGGTATATGCGTCTAAAAGCCCCGCCAATAACTTATGCAGCGTATAATACGGCGCCCAGATGCCGCT
This sequence comes from uncultured Lachnospiraceae bacterium, assembly GCA_947626795.1. GTDB lineage: Bacteria > Bacillota > Clostridia > Lachnospirales > Lachnospiraceae > Petralouisia. The sequence goes on along the minus strand of CANQTH010000080.1, from coordinate 8,535 downwards.
GTCCGGGCTTCCGTACGGCGTATACTGCTCCAGGAGCGCAAACTGATCCGGAGAATACGCGCTTATGAAGCCTTCGCCCCATTCGCTCGGATCCGTGCTCCAGCCGGATACCAGCACGCCAGCCGTCTTAAAGTCAGCCGCGTTGCCTTTTGACTTCAACTGCAGCTTGCGCAGCTCGCTTACCATCTCGTCCAGCTTCGCCTTGATCTCCGCGTCGCCCGTCGATGCATATGCAAGCGCAAGAGCTGACATATAATGCCCGGTGGAATGTCCGCGCAGCAAGCCGGACGGCTCATCCCATCCGCCTAACGGCACTACATCCTTGATCGCTTCCGTTTCTCCAAAAGTCTTATAGAAATTGTAAAGCATCCGCTTGTTGTCAAGCAATTTCAGATATGCCAGGTCCCGATCCCTGTTCTGCGTCAGGATGGAGCCGTTCTCCCCGATCTTGTCCAGGGAAATGTCGCTTAGGTCAAAGCTTTCGGAAACCGCGTATTTTGCCGCTTCCTCCTCGTCTACGACCGTCACGGCCGCGGAAATCTTCGTGGATTCCCCTACGATGGATCCTTCCACCGTGAACGTGCCTGCCGTGCTGTACTTGCTCTGGTCGATCTCAACCGGCCAGATCGTCTTTAATTTGTTGGTGGATCCGTCGGAATACGTAACCTTCACATAGTTCGGAAGGGATGGGCTGTGGCCTTTGATCGTGGTCACTTCGATCTTTTCCGTCTCCGTGATCTTCACGGCCTCACGAAGCGCAATAACGGTCACGTCAAATTCCTTCTTCACGGACGCTTCCCCGGAGGTGACGGTCAGGATCAATTTTCCTGTCGCGTTCTCCTCGCCGACTGCCGGGCGCGTTACCTTCGCGACGCCGTCCTCGATCGCGACCGCCGGGTTCTGGCTCTCCCATGCAACGGTCGATCCCCACTCCGCTTCCGGGAGCGTGATGTCACCCATGACGGAAGAAAGATCGCCGATCGCGTCTGCGATCGCTTCCGCGTCATGCTCCGCGATCTGCTCGTCCGTATACTCCGCAAGCACCGTCACGTCAAATTCCTTCTTGTCGCTTGCCGTGCCATATTTGATCTCCGCCGTCAGCTTCCCGGACACATCCGCCTCGCCCTTTGCCGGACGCGTCACTTTCGCGATGCCATCTTCGATCGCAATGGCGGGATTCGCGCTTGTCCATGTGATATCCGACCCGCTCACGCCCTTTGCCGGAAGCGTGATGTCCTCCGTCACTTTGGACGTATCGCCAAGGCTCAGTTCCTCTTTGTCGCTTGAAACGATCCCCGCGTCGTCCACGTCGTACATTGCCGCGATCTCATCTGCGGACAGCGCCTTGTTGTAGATTTTCACTTCCGCAAACTGGCCCTCTGTCAGAGGATCCGCAAACTGGCCCTTGCCAATATAGTTCGCGGTCGTCTCGCCAAGGTCGTCTACCGAAATGCCTGTGTCGACCGTCTCCCCGACCTGCTTGCCGTTCTCATAAAGCGACATCTCCGTGCCGTCCATAACGACTGTCGTCAGCACCCATCGGTTCTTGTCGATGTTAAGCGGCTCGTCGTCCGTCCCTTTCTGCACGCCTTTTTCCGCTCCAGGGCCCCCGGTGGTGATAGCCGACGCATATCCCATGAAGCCTTTGCTCCAGCCGTCAGAGAGCAGGTAGATGTAGGAGCTGGTGTCATTCCCAAAATCCCAGATCCTCTGGTATGCGTTATCTGTCGTGAGCTTCACCCATACGCTGATGGTGACTGCCTCGTTCCCACTCAAAATGCCGTCCGGCATCTGCAGGTACGGGCCGCTTTCCCCGCCTGTCAGCTTCAGGGCCTTCACTGTCTTCCCGTAGATATTCACATTGTCGATGGAATACGTTCCTTCCACGCTTCCGCCGCCATTGCTCTTGAGCGTCCCGTTGTGCCGATTGCCGGACGCGTCCGTAATGTCGGTGGAAAAGCTGTTCTGCAGATTAAAATCATAATACAGGATCAGCCCGTCTTCCGCCGCCTGCGCCGACGTCCCGTTAAAGGATACCCCGGTCATCACAAGGGCCAGCGAAAGGAAGGAAGACAGCAGTCTCTTAAAAAGTTTCTTCCCTTTTCCCATGTTCAAAACCTCCTTTTTCTTTTCTTCCGGCGGGATTGAAAGCCCGTCCGCCGGAGCAGTAATTATGGTACTTTGGTACTTCTAAGTATATATTTTTTCAGGCCTGATTTATATGGTAATTTCCTATGGTTTCTTTCTTATCTTAAGCACAGGAAAATTTTGGGCGCGGCTTTCCTGAAAGACGGAAGCGGACGCCCAAATCCGGGCGTCCGCTCCTCTTCTTTCCTGCCAAACGGCAGTCTTTTTATTTCTTAATTTTGATCTTCCAAGTCGCTTTCTTGCCGCTTCCGTCCGTTGCCGCTGCCGTCACTTTCACGGTCTTGCCTGCCCCGGCCTTCTTCGTCTTTACGACGCCCTTCTTGCTTACGGTCGCGTATTTCTTATTGGAGACTGTCCACTTCAACGTGACCTTCGCGTTCTTCTTCTTGATGGTCTTTACGGTAGCCTTTACTTTTACGGACTTGCCCGCCTTCACGGACTTGGCCGCTTTCAGCGTGATCTTCTTCACCGCGTCTGTGATCTTCACTTTCGCGGACGCGATCTTCTTGCTTCCGTCCGTCGCCGCTGCCGTTACCGTCACGGTCTTGCCTGCGCCCGCCGCTTTCGCAGATACGACGCCCTTCGCGCTTACAGTCGCGTATTTCGTATTGGAAACCGCCCACTTCAGAGCCTTGTTCGCCGCGTTGTTTGGAGCAACTTTTACCTTCTTGCTCAGGTCTAACTTCTTGCCCGCCAGAACTTTGTAAGTCTTCGCAGTGAACTTAACGCTGCTTACCTTCACAGCCGCGTTCGCGCCCGGCTGATCCGTGCTGCCTGCCTTCACAAGCGCAGCCTGCGCGTCTGTCAACGCTTTCGCCGCCGCGTCCACTTCCGCCTGCGTCGCGTCCGCCTTAGCCGCGGCTGCCTGCGCCGCCGTCAGCGCGTCGCTGAGCTTCTTCCAGCTATCCGCTGTGTAATCCGCTTCCTTCAACGCTTTCGCCGCCGCGATTGCGTCGTTCAACGCTTTCTTGTCCGCTTCTACCGGGGTCGGCGTAACTGTCGCCTTCTCCAAAGCTGCCTGCGCCGCCGTCAGCGCTTTCGCCGCCGCGTCCACTTCCGCCTGCGTCGCGTCCGCCTTATCCGCGGCTGCCTGCGCCGCCGTCAGCGCGTCGCTGAATTTCTTCCAGCTATCCGCTGTGTAGTCCGCTTCCTTCAACGCTTTCGCCGCTGTGATCGCCTCATTCAACGCTTTCTTGTCTGCTTCTACCGGAGTCGGCGTAACTGTCGCCTTCTCCAAAGCTGCCTGCGCGTCTGTCAGCGCTTTCGCTGCCGCGTCCACTTCTTCCTGCGTCGCGTCCGCCTTATCCGCGGCTGCCTGCGCCGCCGTCAGCGCGTCGCTGAATTTCTTCCAGCTATCCGCTGTGTAGTCCGCTTCTTTCAACGCTTTCGCCGCTGTGATCGCCTCGTTCAGCGCTTTCTTGTCTGCTTCCGTAACTCCTACATTACTTACTTTCCAACGGTAGATCCCTGTGCAGCCTGCCTGCTCTGTATTTGCGATCGTCATCGCCAAGCGGACAGCCGTCGTTGTGACTGGATCAAATTTGATCGTGTTATACTGGTCGAGCTTAATGATGTCTTTGTACTCGGAATGCATATTTGCTTCTTTCCAAGTAGATCCATCCGCATCCAGGTACATTACCTTTACGCTTCCCGGAACGTGCATCCAGTCATCATCCGTCCCATTATAAGCCACACGCCAGAATACATTGAATGTATCCATCGTAACCGCTTCATCCCATGTATACTGAACATAGCAGTCATCGCCAGGCGCTTTCCACCAGTTCACCCAGCCTTTGCCGCCAGAAGAAATGGATGAGGTCGGCTCCCAATCTGTCATGATATCCGTCATCTCGCCATAATACGGTTCCCATTGATCGGTTGACAGGTCTGCAGAATACTCCAGGTTTTCTTCATTCAATACAGGCGGACGGAACGTTACTGCAATCTCTACATTTCCTTTCACGTCCTCAATCACATATTTGTTATCGGTAGGCGTTACCTCTTTCCCATTTACAAGGAGCTTCTTGACGATATAGCCCTCGTTCGGGGATAAAGTGATTTCAAGGTTGTCGCCTTCTTTTATCATTTCCGCCTTTGCATTTGTGCTGATCGTGCCATTGATTGGCGTATTATTTGTGACTTTCACTTCATACCAAGTGCTTCCGTCGTCTGCTGTAACCAAAACTTTAAAGTATGCATGGTACGCTTCCGTCGCATATTCCGGCGCAAACATCGGTGCGAAATCGAATCCGCCCACAGAAAGAATCGGAAATCCGTTCTCTTCGTTGACGCCAGTTTTTACCACGTCTTCCAGATGCTCCGGAAGAACCAGCCTCTGCCACTCTGTGCTACTGTTTTTCGCCGCCATTACAAACGGTCCATACATGATGCTCGCCGCCTGAGATTCGCCGATCGTATCCGGCGTCTTGTCCAAATGGAGCGTCCAGGGCATATGGATTTCAATAACATCCCCAACTTTCACATCTTTCAATTCCACATATGTGCTGATCTCTGGGTTCGTTGCTTTTTCTTCCCCATTCACTTTTACAACAAATCCATTTGTCGCCCAATATGGAACACGCAGTTTCATATTGAATGCCGAGGGAGCTTCTGCCCCATTGTCGTCGGATGCTGACGAAACATCCGCCGCGCTTACCGTCAATTTTGTATCCTCAGACGGGAACGACGTCTCCTGAACGACTTTCACGCCTTTTTCCGCCCATGTCACGGTAGACGGGAGGTACAGGCCTACGTATAAGGTATCGTCCGTCTTCGCATAAGCCGCTTCCTGGTACTTCACATGATTCTCCATGCCCGTGCCGTGGCAGCAGGTGAAAGAATCATAATCCCCGCCATAGCTTCGCCTTACGCCAGGGCCGATCGGAAGCATATAAGTCGTCCCATTATGCATATCGTCCGTCACATTTGGCGTCTGGGACGCTAAGATCTGATTGTACAGAGTCCTTTCATAATAATCCATATACTCCGCATTGTCCGGATCATAATTATTCAGCATCTTTGTCAGCTTCATCATGTTATAGGCCGCGCATGTTTCGCAGTTCGTATCCGTTCGAATATTGTTCGCTTGCGTATATGGGTCTTCGCTGAATGCCTCGCCAACGCCAACGCCGCCGATGGAATATGCATACCGTGAAACTACCATCTGCCAGAAATTCTGCGCGATGTCATAATAATACATTTCCGGCTTGCCAGCCTCAACCGTTGCCTCATAAAGTTTCATGGCGCCGATGATCTGCGGGATATGCTGGTTCGCATGGCGTCCCTGAATATCATCCACGTTCTTTGCCAGATTATCAAAAAATGTCGTATTGTCAAATAATTTTGCACCTTTCAAGAAAATGTCGGCATCTGGGTCTCCTTCTTCTTTTGCATAAATGTAAAGCTGCGCCATGGACTCATTCATGCCTCCCAATTCACCTGCGATGTACATTCCCCACATTCTCGTGAGCTGCTCCTGGGAGCATGCGCTCAAACGGGCATATGCCCATTTTCCAAGGCCTTTTGCTGTTTCCAGAGCTTCTTTGTTGCCTGTGTACGTATATGCGTCCAAGAAACCCGCGAGCAATTTATGAAGCGTATAATACGGCGCCCAGATCCCGGTTCCGGGAGAGCCGTATGGAGCGTATACTTCCAACAAAGCAAACTGATCCGGGGAATATGCGCTCACAAAACCCTCGCCCCATTCGTTCGGATCCGTGCTCCAGGTAGCCGTATCCAGAGAATCCTCCATCGTAGACCCGCTGATCTTAAAATCAGCTGCATTTCCTTTTGACTTCTGCTGCAATTTATGAAGTTCGCTTACCATCTCGTCCAATTTTGCCTTGATCTCTTCATCGCCTGTCGATGCGTAAGCAAGCGCAAGAGCTGACATATAATGTCCGGTGGAATGCCCGCGCAGCAAGCCTGTCGGCTCGTCCCAGCCTCCTAACGGCTCTACATCCTTGATTACTTCCGTTTCTCCAAAAGTCTTATAGAAATTGTAAAGCATCCGCTTGTTGTCCAAAAGTTTTAAATAGGCAAGATCTCTGTCGCGGTTCTGTGTCAGGATAGACCCGTCTTCCCCAATTTTATCCAGGGAAATGTCGCTCAAGTCAAAGCTATCTGATACAACCGCCTTGGCAACTTCTTCCTTATCCACTACGCTTACCTTTGCGGTCACTGTATCATACTCGCCTACAATCTGCCCCTCAACTTCAAATTCCGCTCCGGCCTGCGCATACTTTTCTTCTTCAATCGCATCCGGCCATCTTACTTTCAGCTTGTTCATGCTGCCGTCTGTATAAGTAGCTTTTACATAATTGGGAAGGGACGGGCTATGCCCTGCCAAAGTCACCACATTCACTTCTTCAACAGACTTGATCCCGATGGATTCCCGATACGCTTTTACCGTTACAGGGATTTCCACAGTTTCTTTTACTGCGCCGGATGTCACAGTCGCGACCAGCTTGCCGGACGCGTCTTCTGATCCGATCGCCGGACGCGTCACCGTCACGATATAATCGCCGTCTTCCCCTGCTTTCTCCGGTATTGCGATCACGCCTGCACTGCCTTCCCATGCCCAAGTAAGATCCGAACCCCATTCGCCTTTAGAAGGAAGGGAGATTTCTTTTGCGATGACAGTAGAAATATCACCCACTGCAGATACTACGGCTTCCTTATCATGCGCTACCTTCTGCTGGTCGGAATATTCAGGAACCACGGTCACGGTAAAATCCTTTTCTGCTGTATTCCCATTATAGGAAAGCGTCGCCGTGAGCTTTACATTGACAGCTTCCGCGCCCTGTGCCGGACGTGTTACAGTCGCCGTATAACTGCCATCTTCATTCTTGTCTCCAACCGCAATTGCGTCATTGTCGCTTGCCCATGTAATCTCAGAGCCGCTCGCTCCCCTGGAGGGAAGCTCCATGTCGTCCGTAATGCTTGAGATATCGCCAAGATCCAATTCCCTCTGATCGCTTTCCACGATATCTTTGTCCGTTACATAATACATATCTGCAATCTCATCTGCAGACAAAGCCTTGCTATAAATTTTAAACTCCGCAAACTGGCCTGTTGTAGGATTGTCTCCCCACTGGCTGTACGCAATAAAATTCTGGGTTGTCTCACCTAAATCCTTAACGGTGATGCCCGTATCCTTTTCTCCTACTAATTTACCGTTTTCATACAGAGACATTTTCGTGCCATCCATGACAACTGTCGTCAGTACCCAACGGTTCTTGTCAATGTTGATCGGGTTGCCGTTCGCATCCGTCCCCTTGGAAACGCCAATCTCTCCGCTCCCAGCATGATTAATATTTACCGTGTAGCCCTCCAGCCCCTGATTCCAGCCGTCTGACAGAAGGTTAATATAATCTTCCGTCCCGGAACCAAAGTCCCAGATTCTCTGATAGCCGTTATCTGTTGAGAGCTTTACCCATGTACTGATGGTGACTGCGTCATATTTGCTGATGATCCCTTCCGGAAGCAATAAATATGCTCCGTCTTCACCGCCCACCAGGTCAAGGGCCTTTACCTCCTTGCCATAAATATTTGCGTCAACAATCTTGTACTTCCCTCTTGCGCCCCCGCTGACCGCCTCAATCTCGGCGACATTGTTGTTCCTGGACGCATCCGGGATCTGTGCTGCCTGATCGTTCTGTGATACAAAATCATAATACAGGATCAGCCCGTCTTCCGCCGCCTGCGCCGACGTCCCGTTAAAGGATACCCCGGTCATCACAAGGGCCAGCGAAAGGAAGGAAGACAGCAGTCTCTTAAAAAGTTTCTTCCCTTTTCCCATGTTCAAAACCTCCTTTTTCTTTTCTTCCGGCGGGATTGAAAGCCCGTCCGCCGGAGCAGTAATTATGGTACTTTGGTACTTCTAAGTATATATTTTTTCAGGCCTGATTTATATGGTAATTTCCTATGGTTTCTTTCTTATCTTAAGCACAGGAAAATTTTGGGCGCGGCTTTCCTGAAAGACGGAAGCGGACGCCCAAATCCGGGCGTCCGCTCCTCTTCTTTCCTGCCAAACGGCAGTCTTTTTATTTCTTAATTTTGATCTTCCAAGTCGCTTTCTTGCCGCTTCCGTCCGTTGCCGCTGCCGTCACTTTCACGGTCTTGCCTGCCCCGGCCTTCTTCGTCTTTACGACGCCCTTCTTGCTTACGGTCGCGTATTTCTTATTGGAGACTGTCCACTTCAACGTGACCTTCGCGTTCTTCTTCTTGATGGTATTTACGGCAGCCTTTACCTTTACGGATTTGCCTGCTTTCACGGACTTGGCCGCTTTCAGCGTGATCTTCTTCACCGCGTCCGTGATCTTCACTTTCGCTGTCGCTTTTTTGCCGCTCCCGTCCGTCGCTGCAGCCGTCACCGTCACGGTCTTG
>CANQTH010000079.1 GCA_947626795.1 uncultured Lachnospiraceae bacterium | reverse complement strand
CGCGCGGGTCATCCTGGCGGACGAGCCGACCGGAAACCTGGACTCCGCGAACACGCAGAACATCGTGGACATCTTAGCGGGGCTGGCGCATGAGAAAGGATACTGCGTCATCATCGTGACGCACGACATGGAGATCGCAGAGGCCGCGGACGTGGCGCTCCGAATGAGGGACGGGGAGTTGAGGCGGGTATAGAGGCCTCTGAGGGGCTGGTTGCAGGGATGCGCTCCGGATGCGAGACGGGGAGTTGAGGCGGGTATAGGGGCCTCTATGGGGCGTGCTGGCTGCAGCCCGGGACTGTTTGCAGGAATGCGCGGCCACAATTCCCCTTAATAAAATAGAGATAAGACAGGAGGGAACGTTTGATGAGAAGATCGGTATCATTGAAAACACTTTTGCGGACCCCGCTCAAGACGTTATTGACATTTTTATTGATCGCGGCGGCCTCGTTCGCGCTGTTCTCGAAGGCTGCGGATTATTCCGTCACCATGCGGGAGATCGCGCGCGCCAAGGATTTTTACCGCGGGGTGGGCGCTTTGGACAATACGGTGCGGGAACTTATGTTGGAAGAATCCTCCGAAGAGATGGCGATCCCTTATTCGGAAGAAATAGAGAGCAAGCCGTGGCCGTCCGAGGAGCAGTTGGAGGAGTTCGCTTCGCTGCCCGGCGTGACATTGGCGGACAGGCGATACATGACGGCCGGGCTGGTCGGGGATTATCCGCGCCTGGAGGATACGGACTATGCATGGGACGGGCTTAGGCGGTTCGTGGCGGAAGGGACGTATGCCGGATATGAGGACGCCCCGGATGGGCTGGCCGGGTTCATTGGCGTGAGATTTGAAGGATTGGATCTGATCGTCAGCGACGACAAAGGCGTGGAAGACGCCGCCAAGGCCGGGGAGACGATCGAGATAAAGTTTCCGGAGGCGGAAGACATGGGCACTTACCAGAATCCGTTCACACCAGCTTTTTTCGACAAGCTGGCAGTCGGGAGCAAATGTCTCATCCTGGGGCAGTATAACGACCAGAACGGGTTTTCCGTGAACCCGGGCGAAGAAGAGCTTTGTGTCATAGATGGGCTGGGGGAGGATTACCTTGATACGGAGGCGTTTGCCTACCAGAAGAGGGTCGTCGATGCGATCCGGCAGAGCCTGCAAACGTATGATATCGTGTATACTTCGGATATGCGCGCCATCCCGCGTTTTAACGAGCACACTATGGCGCTCACGAGCGGGCGGTTCCTGACGGCGGAGGATACGGACGCCTGCGTCGTGAGCGAGCTTTTCTTAAAAGAATACGGGCTGTCCGTTGGCGACCGGGTGACGGTGCGCCTCGGCGATAAGCTGTTCACGCCGTCGGCCTACTGGGGCGCAAGGGCCACGACGGCGGAGCAGATGTCAGATTTCGTCGATACCGTGGAGCTGGAGATCGTGGGGGCGTACCAGATCCTTGACGACGCGTCGGCCCGGGGAGGAGGAGGCGGTTGGGCGTACACGATCGATTCCGTCTTTGTGCCGCGCGGGCTTCTGCCGGTCGAAGCCCCGGACGATCAGGAGCTTTTGCCCGGACAATTCAGTGTCCTGATCGAGGATCCTGACGACATTGAGGAGTTCCAGGAAGCCGCGATGAAGTTCGCGTCGGATCTTGGCATAAGCCTGCGCTTCTCAGACGGGGGCTGGCTGAACGTGAAGGACAGCTTTGAGCTGGCTTCGCAGACGTCGCTCCTTACGGCCGCGCTGTATGCCGCCGGGGGCGTGCTGGCGCTTCTTTTGGCGGCCTATCTCTATGTCGGGCGGAACAAGGAGGCGTATGCCATCATGCGCACGCTGGGCGTCCCTGCGGGGAAGGCGGCGAGCGCGGCGGCGTTCCCGTTTGCGGCGCTGTCTGCAGCAGCCATGCCGATCGGCGGCGCGGCGGGCGTCCTCTATACGGCAAGGACCGTGTCCGCGTCGCTTGCGGGCATGGCAAAAAGCGCGTCGTCCGACTACACACTGGATGCTTCGATCCCGGCTGGCGCAGTCCTCTTGTGCCTGATTTTGGAATTGGCGCTCACAACAGGAGCCGTCCTGTTTTTCCTCCATAGGATGCAAAAAATCCCGCCCTTGGAGCTGATCCAGGGCGACGCCCGGCAAGCGGGCGCAAGGGAGAAGGGCGCGCGTAGAAAAGGCGCGCGGGCGGAAAATGGCCGAAAGGGCGCGGAGCTTACGCCCGTCCCTGCGGCGTTTGACGCCGCGCGGCTGCAGCTTGCGGACGGGACGGCCGAGCGCAGGGGATACGGGCCGCTGCGCCATGTGTCCGCCTATATCCTGCGCCATATGCGGCGCGGCGGCTGGAAGACGGCCGCATCCCTCGCCCTGACAGCCGTGCTGGCTGCCGGGATCGGGATGTTCGTGCTGGCGAGGCTCGCGTACGGGGACGTTTACGGCAAGACGGAAGTAGAGGGCCGGGCGCTGATATTCTCGTCTTCTTCCATCCTGGATCTGGAACAGTCCGACCTGATCAAAGACATCTATTTCCATGAGGAATTTGACGTTCGCATAAACGGGCAGGACGATTCTGTCCCCATGACGTTCACGAATGACATGAGCCGCTGCGTCGCGGGCGACTATACGGTCGCATACGCGGATGGGTATGGGCCGTCGTTCCTGGAAAACAGCCGGGCGCTGTGCCTGCTGGGGCAGGACGCGGCCAAGGAGGCGGGCGTCCGGCCGGGCGACCGGATCAGCCTGATATCGGACGCCGTATATACGTCCCAGGAGGAGCATTCCCAGGATGAAGGGAAGTTCCGGTCTGCCCTTGCGTTAAAGAGCAGGCAGTATACCGTCGTGGGGATCGTAAGCTCGGAAAATGAGGCGGTCGAAAAGGGGATCTTTGCGGGGCTGAATTATGAGGCTGAGGCTGTTTACGGGCAGCCGTTCCCGATCAGTTACTGCGAGTTTGCGCTTGCGGATAAAGGGAAGCTGGACGAGCTGGACAGCCTGTTGGGGCAGAGGAAGACGTCGGATTGGATGTACGCGCCGACTGCGAATTACTACGTCGACGCGCTGCCCCTGAATCACGCATGGCGCATCTGCGGGCTGTTGGACGCGCTCTTCCCCATAGCCGCGGCCGCCGTGTTGGCCATCGGGATATTCGGGACGGGGCTTGCCGTCCTGCAGTCCGCGAAGGAGGCGGCGCTCCTGCGGGCGTTTGGGACGGCAAAGGGACGCGTCTGGTGCATGATGGCCTTTGGGCAGGCCCTCTTATGCGCCGCAGGGATCCTTTTTGCGGCGTGCGGCCTGGCATTTTACAGCCCGGGGCTGTTTGCGAGGAGCGCGCGGCCGCTTGCGGCGTGCTGCGCCTGGTATCTTGCGGGCTGTTCCTGCGGCGCGCTCGCGGCGGCGGTCCATGCGACGAGGCGCAGGGTATTGGGATTGCTGCAGGCGAAGGAGTGAACGGGGCATCTGTAATAAATGTGCAGCAAAGCATGGCCTTTTGAGAGGAGGAGCGTTGCATGGGGAGATCAACCGGAAACGGCAAGCGTTCGGTCGAGAACGCAACTTTTGAGAGGAGGAGCGTTGCATGAGGAGATCAACGTCATGGAAGATGATTTTCCGGGCGCCGTTTAAGACGCTGCTGACGTTTCTGTTAGTCGCGGCGGCTTCGTTCGCGCTGTTTTCGCAGGTGGCGGATTACGCGATCGTCAGGCGCGGGAGGGAAGCGGCGGAGGGGTACTATCACTGCGTCGCCCGCTTGGACAATGAGATCCCGGATCACTATTACACGTTGGCGGAAGCTGTCAGCCGGGATCAGTCCGAGTGGCTGGCTTATACGGGGTTCGAGGAAGCGCCGGACAAGCCGTGGCCGTCAGAGGAGGAGCGGAGGGAGTTTGAGTCGCTGCCGGGCGTCACGCTCTCGGACACGCGGTACATGACGGCGGGGCTGGTGGAAGATTATGGCCGCCAGACGGACGCGGGGCAGATCGGGCTTGGGTATGTCCCGGTCTTGTTTGAAGGGACTTATGCCGGATATGAGGACGATACGAAAGACGAGATCCCGGAAGGCCATGTGCGCTTAAAGTTCGACGACGTCGAGGTGATCGCCTGCGAGACGGATCTTGACGTCGGGGGTTCGTCCATTGAGCTGGCGCCGTCGCCTTTGGGGGATAATTATTATGCAAAATCCCCTTACGACAGGGAATTTTTTGACGGGATCCGGGAAGGGAGCAGATGCCTGGTCCTGGGGTATTATACCGGGAACACGGCCGATGCGCCGATCGGGTTTTGGTATGAGGATCCGGAAGGGAAGATACCGCAGAGCGAGGGATACCTGCGCGTAGTTGACGGGCTGCCGGACGATTACCTGGAGACAGAGGAGTTTTCCCGTGAGAAGGGGTGGGCGGACGCCATCCGGCAGTGGGGCAGCGCCTATGACATGGTCTATACCTCGGATATGCGGGCGATGGGATATGAGGCCAAGGATGTGAAGGGGCGTATGCTGACGGAAGGGGACACGGACGTTTGCGTCGTGAGCGAGGCTTTTTTAGAAGAGCATGGGCTGTCCATTGGCGATGCGATAAGCGTAAAGCTGGGCGATCGGGCAGTTCCTTTTGGGGATGGCATGGGCAGCGTGCGGGCGTACGAGGGGGCGGATCTTCCGGAATTTTCAGATCCGGTCGAGGTCACGGTCGTCGGCGCGTATGAAGAAGGAAGCCTGCCCCCGAGCGTCGTCTTTTTGCCAAGCGCGCTTATGCAGGCTAAGATCCCGGAAGGCTATGAGACGCCGTGGCAGGATTACAGCGTCTATGTGGAAGACGCGGAAGAGATCGAGGCCTTCCTGGAGGGGGCGGAGGCGTTTGCGGAGAGCCATGGTTTGAGGCTGGATGCTTCGGACGGGGGCTGGATGGACGTGAAGGACAGCTTCGGACGGGGAGAGCGGATGTCGCTCCTTACCACGTCCCTCTATCTTGCGGGGGCCGCGCTGGCGCTGTTCCTTGCGGCTTACCTTTATGTCGGGCGGAATCGGAAGACGTATGCTGTCATGCGGGCTTTCGGCGTTCCGGGAAAGGAGGCGGCGCTGTCGGCTGTCCTGCCGTTCGCGGCGTTGGCGTCGCTTGCCGTTTTGCTTGGCGGGGCGTCGGGGCTTTTCTATGCGAGGCGGGCTGCCGCGGCGTCGCTCGCGGGACTTATGGAAAACGCGCCGGAAGGTTATGCCCCGGATATGGGGCTTCCTGCAGGGGCGGCTGTTTTGTGCGTCGCCCTGGAGCTGGTCGTCCTGTTGGCTGCCGCCGGGAGCTTCCTATGGCGGATGGGCAAGACGCCTCCGTTAGAGATGCTGCAGGAGGGGCCGCCGCGCCATGGCCAGGGGCGGAGATTGCAGGGATCGGCTTTTGGGGAGACGCCGTCGGATCCAGTCAGGCCTGATTTTGCGAAGCTGCAGGGATCGGACGTATCCGCCCGGCATGGGAAATACGGGGCCGCCCGCCATGTCCTTTCTTATTCTATGCGCCATATGGGCAGGGGAGTCGGAAGGGCCGCGGCGTCGCTGGCCTTGTCAGCCGTGCTTGCCGGGGGCGTCGGGATATTCGTGCTGGCGGAGTGCGCCTATCAGGACGCGTTTTATGAATACGGGGTTGCGGCGGAGGCATATCAGTATGCGTTCAGTTCCGTGGAGCGTCTGTCGAAGACGCCGCTGGCGAAGGATTTTTACTGCCACAGCACGTCGGACGTGCATATTAAGGGGATGGACGGCGTTTCCTACCTGACGATCTCGAACGACATTCCCCGCTGCCTGGGCGAGGGCTGCGCGGTGGAGTACGCGGACGGATTCGGGGAGAAATCCTTCGAGGGGACGGGGCAGATCTGCTTAGTCGGGGCCGAGCTGGCAAAAGAGCTTGGCATAGGGCCGGGCGATGAGGTCGGGATGCTGTCCGGCGACCTCTACTATATGCTCTGGAATGAGGAGAAGGACGGAGACGCCGGGGTCTTGGAAAACGGCTACAAGCAGTACCAGGTCGCCGGGATTGTCGAGGCCGGGGACGGCGAGGCGTCCCGCTCCGTCTTCACGGGGATCCGGGGCGACTTGACAAGGCTGTACGGGGGCGTGGACTTCATGTTTGACTATTGCGGGTTCACGCTGTCGGACAACGACAGGCTTGGCGAGCTGGAGGCGCTGCTGGAGGACGAAGCCGGAAGCAGCCTGACGTATGCGCCGTATGCGGCATATCGGGTGGATTCCGATGGGCTTGGGGACATTGTGCGCATTCAGGAGCTTTTGGGCGGGCTTTTCCCGGTCGCTGTGGCGTCGGCCGTGCTGGTGGGGGCGGCTGGGACGCTGCTCATGATCCTGCAGTCGGCGCAGGAGGCGGCGATCTTGCGCATCTTAGGAACCACAAAAGCGCGCGCACGGTGTATGCTTGCGCTTGGGCAGGCGTTCTTGTGCGCCGCGGGAGCCGCGCTGGCGGCGCTGGCGCTGTGCCTGTGCAGCCCGGGGCTGTTCGCAGAAGGGGGAGGCACGCTCGCCGCCTGCTTCGGCCTGTATCTTTTCGGGTGCGCCTGCGGGGCGTGCGCGGCGGCTGCCTATGTGACGAGGCACAGGCTGCTGGAATTGCTGCAGGTGAAGGAATAGGTGATAGAATCCTTCATTTTTGTTAGGAAAAAACAAAAAAGTTTTTAGGGAAAGGTATCTGCATGAAAAAAGTATTTGGAAAGAAAACGTATCTGACAAGGAGCGAGGAGAGCCTGATGGAATTGTTCTGGGAGGCGGGGAGGCCTCTGACGAGCGTCGAGATCATGGAGCTTGCAAAGGAATGCTCCTGGAATGGGAACTATGTGCATAAGATGCTCCGTTCACTTCTCGACAAGGAGATGGTGCGGGTATGCGGGACGGTGCAGTATGGGACGCAGTACGCGAGGCAGTTCGTCCCGGTGCCGACAAGGGAGCAGTATGTGGCGAGGCTTGCAGTGCGGAAAGGGGTCGGGAAAAGCTCGATCGCCGATGTGACGGCGGCGCTGGTGAGGGAAGTGGACGGGACGGACTATGAGGATGTGATCGCGCAGTTGGAAAGCATTGTGGAGGAACTGAAAAAAAGAGGGGAAAAGGGGGATTAAGATGCATCTCACGGAATTTTCCATGCTGATGGCGATCCTATGGAGCAGCGTGATCATCGTTTTTAATTATCTGTGCGGGCGGAAGCAGCCCATCCTCCGGCAGTTCGGGATCCGGTCCCTGCTGGCCCTGTACCTGCTGTCCGCCTTGCGGCTCGCGATCCCGTACGAATGGACGTTTACTCAGGTACTGCCGTTACGCGGGGCGTTCAGCGCGTGCTATGAGTTCCTTTTCCTGGATGGGATCGGAGGCGGGGACATAACATATTTCCAGGTGTTCCGCGCCGTTTGGGCGGCTGTGTCTGCAGTTCTCCTGCTGCGGTTCGCCTTCCAGTACCGGAAGGCGTGCAGGACCGTTTCTTCCTATAGCCTATGGGAAGGCGGGCAGTGCGCACGGATACTTGAGCAGGTGGAGAGGGAAGGCGGGAAGGAGATCCGGGTCGCCGTCCGGCGCAGCGGCAGGGACAGCGCCCCGATGGCGGTCGGGGTCTTCCGAAAGTCCATCCTGCTGCCGGATCGGGAGTACACGGACGAAGAGCTGTATTATATCTTAAAGCATGAATACACGCACTTTCGGAACAGGGACCTCCCGATAAAGCTCGTCGTCTATGTACTGTGCTGCGTCTTCTGGTGGAATCCGGCGGTCTACCTCTTGAAGAAGGATCTGTCCCAGGCCTTCGAGATAAAATGCGACTTGTGCGTGACGGAAGGCGTGGAGGATGCAAAGAAGGCGGAATATTTGGAGACGATCGTCGCCGCGCTGAAAAAAATGGGCGTCCAGAAAAAGAGCGGGGGATTTTACGGGACAGTGCCGCTGGTCGCAAAGGGCGACGCGGAGGGACTTACCGAACGCTTTTGGGCCGTGTCCGGCAGGAAGGGGAAATGGGCCGGGAGCAAAGGGCTTGCGGCGCTGTGGGTCGCGGCATGGGCCATGCTCGTGGCGGCGTCGTATTCTTTTGTGATCCAGCCGGAGTATGACACGCCGATCGAAGAGATCGAGACAGGCCCTAATGCGATGGAGCTTACGCCGGACAACAGCTATCTTCTGGAGAAGGAAGACGGGACTTGTATATTTGTTGGCCCGAATGGGGTGGAAAATGGATCGGAAGTGGAAGAATGGCTGAAGGAGATTATGCTTTCCCAGGGCTTTGAATTAAGGAAGGAGAAGAAGTGATCATGAAGAAGGCGGCATTTGTGGCAGTAGTGGCAGCGGCGTTGGCGTCCCTGGATATGCAGGCGCAGGCGGCAGGGATGGGGACGCAGGCGGAGGCGTCCTTTCAGAGGGTGGGAGATACGCGGGAAGCGGAGCCTGCTCGAGGGGATCAGATCGAGTATAGGTACCGGATTTATAATGGACGCCAGCAGTATCGAAGGTGGAACGTGACAAAAAAGTGTTGGGTGGATCCCAAGTGGATTGACGTATAGCGCGGCGTTGGGTTCATGAGGCATGGAGATGGAAAAAGAAGCAGACCGGATAGCACGGGGGATGCGCGGGAGGGCAGGGAAGATGAAGCGGGGGCATGGGCGGAAGGCGGCAAAAGGCGCGGCTGATTTTTTTAAAGTCATATGGTACTGCATGAAGACGCTGTGGGGGACGTCTCCCAGATATTTTGCCATACGCATTGCGTTAAGCATTGTTTCTTTGTCCGCCCCGTTTGCTGTCATTACGCTTACCAAATCGCTGATGGAACTCCTTGCCTCGGGGTATGCGCAGGCTTCTGCCGCAAATGCGGCGATAGGGCAATGCCTGGCGCTGTCTTTGGCGCTGTTGGCCCTCAATGTCCTGGGCAGGGCGGCGGATACGTTGGATGCGTATTATTCCGGCTTGCAGCGGGATGCAATGGAGGCTTCCGTCAAATATCGCATCATGGAAAAGGCGGCGGGACTGGATCTGTCGTTTTTTGATTCCACCGCATTTTATAATGAAGTATGCGATGCGGACAGAAACAGCCCGCTGATCACAAGCACGGCTTTTTATGCGATGGATCTGGCTCGCTATCTGGTCCAGTTCCTGGTCGCTTTTGCATATTTGTTTCGGGTCAGCCCGGCGCTGCCGTTTGCTTTTGTGGCTTCGGCCATTCCATGCACGGTCGTCCAGATCAAGCAGGTGGAGGCCATCTATGGGTTTCAGAGGCAATATTTGGGGGAAGAGCGGAAAATGCAGTACACATCGGATGTGCTGTTGTTGCGGGAATTTGCCAAGGATGTGAGGGTATACAACCTTTTCCCCTTCATCAGCAGGAAATTCCGTGACATCTGGAATGCGCTGTTCTCAAAAAAGAGGGGAATTTCCTTGCGGCATACGAGGGCGCTGTTGGCGCTCTTTGCATTGCCAGAGGCGGTCGCGGCGGCGTCTTTATTTTTGCTGGGCGCGTCTGTTGTCATGGGAAGGCGCACGATTGGGGATTATACCTTTCTTCAGGGAGCCATGGCTCAGACTTTGTCTGGCGTATATCTGGTGATTTCCAGTTATGCGCAGTTGTCGGATGGCAAGATGCGCATACAGAACTATATGAGGTTTTTGGGTTTCCCGAACAAAGTTTGCGAAAATGGGACGCTGGAGCTTGGCACAGGGCTTTTTTGCATTGAATTTAAGAATGTCAGCTTTCGATATGACGATGGCCTGCCTTGGGTTTTGAAAAATGTGAGCTTTTCTTTTCACAGCCGCCAGAAGATCGCTTTGGTCGGAGCAAACGGGAGCGGCAAGTCGACGGTCGTCAAGCTTCTTCTTCGGTTTTATGATCCGGTGGAGGGGCAGATCCTGGTGGACGGGAAAGATATAAGAGAGTATGGGCTTGCCAGTTACCGCAGGCATTTTAGCACAGTATTTCAGGATTATAGCAATTATGCTTTTAACGTACGGGAGTCGGTGGGTTTGTCCGATGTAAGCCGTGCGAACGATGAAGCAGGGATTCTTGCTGCCTTGCGGGAGAGCGGGGCAGATGCGTTCGTGTCAGGTTTTCCGCAAGGGCTGGATACCTACCTGACGAGAAGATATGAGGAAAACGGACAAGAGCTGTCTGGCGGGCAGTGGCAGAAGATGGCGATTGCCCGGGCTTGTTTTCGCAAAGCTGATATTTATGTCCTGGACGAGCCTTCTGCTGCTTTGGATGCGCAATCAGAAGATGAGGTGTTCCGTATGTTTCATGCGATGCATGAGGGAAAGGGGGCAGTCCTGATATCGCACCGCTTGTCGAATGTGCATCTGTCCGACATGATCCTTGTCCTGGATCATGGCACGCTGGCGGAGCAGGGGACGCATAAGGAGCTGATGGCGGCAGACGGCGCATATGCGCATATGTATCGCCTGCAGGCTGAAAAGTACAAGGATGTGGGATAATAAAATAGGGGGAAAATTTCACGGAAAATTCAGTTTTCAAAAGGGGTGATCCGATGTATAATAAAAGCAGCGAAAGAAGGTGATCTTGTTGAATGCAACGGAGCAGATGCGTCAAGAGGATTTAGAGCGTTTGAGATCACTCCGATATATGGACGATGATTTTATGACTGTCTGCCTTGCAGATAATTTTGAAGGTGTGGAGCTGATATTGCAGATTATTTTAGGAAAAAGGAACATAAAAGTCAAGTCAGTCCGGACGCAGGAACAACTAAAGAATCTGCAGGGGCGTTCCGCCACTTTAGATGTTCATGCTGTTGACAGTGACAACAGGGAATTTTTTTCATGCACCAACCCCGATGATATGAATTATGAAGCGCTTGCTAAGAAAGCAAGGTATTTCAAGCAGGACGAGAAAGGAGTGGCGGCTATGTGTAAAATTATGGAAGATATGAGGAATGAAAAAGAAAAAGAAGTTAGAATAGATAATGCGCTCCGCATGATTAAGGATGGAGAATTGCCATTAGAAAAAATAGCATTGTATTCCGGCTTATCAGTTGATGAAGTTAGGGGGTTAGCAGCACCAGTTATCGCGTAGCAAGAAATTTAATAATTTTATAACAGCCTAAAGGCGCATGGAACAGTAAATTGTAAACCGTGCGCCTTTTTTGCGTTCAAAGGAACATGAGCGACAATATCCAGACCAACACAAAAAGTTTTTATTAAAACGTGAAAAAAGAAAGGAAAGAAAATTTGTTTTTGTGCAGATTGACCAATAAAAACTAGTTGCTAAGTATGTTTTTTTAGTGTATTTTATCAGGTAGGGAGAGGATTCCCTTTGGTTGATTCTTCGTACCCTTGCGGATTTTGCGGCAGGCGCAAAGTCCCAGGCGGAACGGTTACAAAGATCTTGCTGCACGGAAAGGAAAGTCCTTTTCCGAGGGATGAATGGGAAGAGGACGTATTGGCGGAAAGGAGAGGAAAAAATGACGAATTTGGCTTTGAAAAATGTCACTTACACGTACAAGAACGCGCCGAGGCCCGCAGTCTCGGACGTGTCGTATGAATTTGAGGAGGGGACGGT
>CANQTH010000078.1 GCA_947626795.1 uncultured Lachnospiraceae bacterium | reverse complement strand
AAGTGTGCCGTCCTTTTGTAGATTATGTGCTGAAAGATTTTGGAAAGCTGTCATCTGAGATGGCGGAAGACACGCCGATGCTTGTCAGCCGGGCAATGGATTATATGCATGATCACAGCAAGAAGTTCGTGATCATTGTAATGGATGGTATGTCGGAATTCGACTGGAAGATATTGGAGAGATCTTTCAGCGGCATCAAGTATGACGCATCTCATGCAATGGCAATGATCCCAACAGTTACATCGATCTCCAGACAGTGCCTGCTCTCAAATAAGTTTCCGAGGGAATTGGGGAATCCATGGAGCCAAAGCAGGGAGAAGAAAGAGTTTGTTGAGTGCGCAAAACGGATGGGTTATTCAGATGCTCAGATCGGCTACGGCAGAGGGTACGAAGCAGATTTTGGCGCAGCCGTATCCTGTGCAGCGATCATCATCAATGATGTGGATGATATGGTCCATGGCCAGCGGCAGGGACGTGCCGGAATGTATAATGATATTTCGCTGCTGATGCGGCAGGGGAAGTTGATCGGAACTGTGCGGCGCATGCTCCGGCGCGGATTTGATGTTTACATCAGCGCCGATCATGGGAATGTTCCCTGCGTCGGCATGGGTAAGCTGATGAAGAGCGGCGCGGAAACAGAGACGAAGAGCCACAGGATGGCGGCACTGAAGGACTTTGCAGATAAGTCTGCTATTCTGGAGAAGTATCCGGGAATTATTGAGTATCCAGGCTACTATCTGGATAAGGATTTTACATACCTGATCTGCGGCATATTCGGTATTTCAGGATATGTGTCGGCTGATCGGTAAAATCGGTGAGTTTGAAGAGACGATCACAACCAGGCAGGTTAAGCAGAAATTGTTTGATGAATGGGGCGAGAGATCCACATTGTATCATTCCATCGATAAGCTGCTTGCGACGATGAAAGCGCTGGATTTTATATTCCATTGCAAAACAGATTATGTATGATAAAAGGAATGACTTTTTGAAAGGAATGTGGTATGATATCTAAGAAAGCCCGGACGGACGACTTTTAGATTCCCTTTCCGGCTGTCTGGCGCATAAAAACAGGTATCTTACACAGTGGAGGTGTACTGCATGAAAAGAAAGGTTTCAGCATTTTTAGCGATGGCGCTGCTTTTGTCTTCCTTGGGGGACGCCCGCCTTACGGCATACGGATCCGCCGGGATGGAAGGGTATGCGGCGTTGGAACGGAGCGAGGACGACGATTGGGAAGATGAGGAATTGGAGACGACGGCGGCGGTCGATGCATTTACCTTGGACTACGACCAGACGTTGGACAAATTCATTCTCAGGTATACGCTGTCCGGCGCGGTGTCTTACGTGAAGATCTACATGGACGGCAGGATTTTGGAAAACGAATATGACAAGAATGCCACTTCGTATGAGTATTTCCCGGAAGACCCGGAGGACAAGACGTTTGAGTTTTATATCATCCCGTGCGAGAAGCGCGTGGTGGACGGAGTGGAGACGGAGGTCGAAGGGGAGCCTTCCGAACTGCTGGACTATACCGTTCCGGTGAAGGACGCGGTATTGAAGGAAAAGGGCGTTACGGCGGATTATGATATGCTGAAGAGCAGCCTGACGGTCGAATGGGAAGGGACAGGGATCGCCTACGCGGACGTCTATGAGATCGTCGACGGGCAGGAAGTCCTGCTGGCGGAAAAAGTGAAAGGCTCGTCCTATTCAATGGAAATCTTGTATGAGCCGCTGAGCAGGCATACGTACAAGGTTTATCCGTATAACAAGCTGTATGAGCCGGGCGCGCCGCAGTTGTCGGAAGAGATCGTGTTAGAGGACAATGTCGCGGTAGTCTCGAATATGCAGGCGGAATACGACGAGAAGACGAATCAGGTCGTCATTTCCTGGGAAGGCTCTTATGTGGATTTCGCGGAAGTGTCCATCAATGACAACACAGTCGCGGAACGCTATGTGATGAAGCCGGATTCCACCGAGGACGACGCGGTGTTAAAGGGCGAGATGCGCATAAAGTTCACGCCGCAGGCGGGCGTTTCCTATAACGTCAGCGTCGACCCGTACCGGATCAACCCGATCACGGGGGAAGAGGCGCTCGGGGAATCCGGGAAGGAGACGATCTGCATCGGAGAATTTTCCGTGCCGGACATTGAGACGATGGGTCTTCGCCTTCGGGAGACGGTCAGCTATGGGAAGGACGCCCAGAAGAATTATACCGGATTTTCCAAGCCGGCGGTCGAGCTGACGTGGACCGTAAGCGAGCCTGCGCTGGCTTACTACGAGGTTTACCGCGCGTCTTCTAATAAGAAAAACTCATATAGGTACGTGGGGACGGTGAAGGCGCAGAAAGCTGGAATCGTGACATTTTTGGACGATATGGCCCTTGTCGGTCGGAATTACTACAAGCTGCGCCAGGTGCAGAAGCCGGACGCGTACTGGGACCAGGAGCTGGCCACCCCGCTTTCCGAGGAGGCGAAGGATCTTTACATTGAGCTGCCCAAGCCGCAGTTGAGCGCCAGGCTGAACGAGAACGGCTGCGTGGAGCTTACGATGTCCGCAGGGAAGGAGATCGTGTCCGGGTACGCCATTTACCGGAAGGCGTCCGGCGGCTCTTATAAGCTGATCGCGGAAGTGACGGACGATGCGTACATAGACGAGGCCGTGACGTTCGGGAAGCAGTACAGCTATAAAGTAAAGCCGTTTTATTACGACTCGAAGGCAAAGAAAAAATATTACGGGAGCGTTTCCACGGTCAGCGTGAAGACGACGGTGGGCGGCTTCTCCGTGCAGGCGAAGCAGACTTCGGAAAAGAAGGCGCAGCTTAGCTGGGACGCCGCGGCGAACGCGGAATGGTACGAGGTATATTACAAATCCGCGGCGAGCGGGGATTCCTATAAGCTGCTCAAGGCGACGAAGAACTTGAAGCTGAGCGTGTCCCTGCGCCGGGGCGCGACTTACAGCTTCCAGGTAAAGGCATACAAGCACACGAAAAAAGGGAAATCTTATTTCTCCGATGCGGAGACGCAGATCCATATGGGGTTCCAGGGGCCTGAGAACCTGCGGGTGGCGTCCACGAGCTTTAGCCAGGACAAGAAGACCAAGGCCCTGACAAGGAAGGATAAGCTCTCCTGGGACAGGGTATACGGCGCGAAAGGGTATTACATCGACGTATACAACCCGGCGAAGAAAAAATATGTGCGCTTGAAGACCGTGTCCGGAATGAAGCGCACGAGCTGCGTCGTGACGAACCAGCTTCCGGGGTCTGCGGGGACGGTATCGTACCGCGTCCGCGCGTATGCGCAGGGGAAGACGGCGGTCGGCGGGACGCTGACGGTGGAGATGAAAGTCGGCGCGCCGGAAGGCGTCAAGGCTTCCCGGACGGCGGCGGGCGCGAAGGTGTCCTGGAAGAAAGTGACGGGCGCGGACGCTTACCGGATCTACCGCTCCAATGGGCGCAACAAGATCCTGTTGGGGATGACGTCGAAGCTCTCCTATCAGGACAAGGGGCTTTGCACAGGCGTTTCCTATACTTATATGGTGCAGGCAGTCAGCTATAAGCTCGGGGACGGCGCGGACAGCGAGCCGGTTCCGTTCATCGTGAAGCCGCCCAAGGTAGGCGACTTATCCGCGGTCAACACCAAGAAATCCATCAAGATCACCTGGTCGCCGGAAACAGAGGCGGACGGGTACATCCTGTATTACAAGGACAGCGCGGACGGGTATTATAAGAAGCTGGCGACGATCAGCGGCAGCAAGTGGACGTATACGCATAAGAATTTAAAAGAAGGCAAGACCTATTATTATAAGGTAGTGTCCCTCCAGTCGAACGCAGGCGGGGTCAAAGCGCAGTCGGACGGGGCGACGGTCAAGGCGAAAGTGCGCAAGCAGGCGAAAAAGAGTAAACGTTCAGCCTAGGGCTTTGCACTTGCTGCAAAGTCCGTAAGAACGTGTAAACTTTGCCGAGTGGGAATCCGGCTCTTTGCCGAAGGCAAATTTGAAATGAGCCGGATCCCGTAACTGTGAGGCAAGGCTGAACTGTTACGGAAAAGAAAGCGGGAGGAAGCAAGAAGTAAGGGAAAACGAAAAGAAGGAGGGTTATTATGAATGGAACGATGAGGAAGCGTTTTTTGGCGCTGCTTTTGGCGGCGGGGCTGGCAGTCCCGGCCGTGCCAGCCGCGGCAGCCGGGCAGGAAACGGCCCTGGAGGCGGCGGAAGGTGCGCAGAAAGCGGCGCAGGCCGACGTCCCGACGCTGCATTTTGACGCGTCGCCGCAGAGCAGCACGGGGGAGCTGCTCCACGGTTCTACCGGGTTCTTGTACGGGGTGAGCGAGGTCAATGTGCCTTCGGCCGACCTGCTCCGGGCGATCGCGCCGAAGATCCTGGTGCAGAAGGCGGCGGACGGCAAGCAGCATCCGTCGGGGGACGGCTATCGCCTGACGCCGTACCTGACGGAATGCGGCGTGGAGAATATCCAGATCTACCTGCAGGATTACTATCTGGAGTGGCCTTATGAGTACAATGGGATCGACGACTACAACGAGAAGGTCGGTAACATCGTTTCCAAGATGGTGGAGGGCAAGACGGCGGACGAGCTGGAGCATTACAGCTTCGTTCTGTTCAATGAGCCGGATTCCATCTGGTATAACGGCAAGCTCACGCAGCTTTGCCAGGACTGGCTGAAGGTATACCAGACGGTCAAGGGGATCGACCCGTCCTTAAAGGTGGCGGGGCCGAATTTCTCCGCGTACAACAGCAGCGCGTACCGGACGTTTTTCGAGTTCTGCGAGAAAAACGACTGCCTGCCGGAGTACATCACCTGGCATGAGCTTCAGAAGGACAAGCTGACGAGCATCAAGGCCCACTGCGACGAGGTGAAGGGATATGTGGACGCTTATTATGCCGGATCGCCGATCGAGCCTGTGCTCTTCATCAACGAGACGGTGAATTTTGACGATGTGGGCGACCCGGGCGCGCTGGTGAACTGGATCTCCGTCTTCGAGGAAGAGGGCGTCTACGCTTCCCTGCCGTACTGGGGGCTGGCGAACAGCTTGAATGAGCTGGCGGCGGACGCCAACAAGCCGAACGGGGCGTGGTGGATCTACAAATGGTACGCGCAGATGACGGGGGACAAGGCGCCCCTGACGCTGGAGAACATCCAGGCGCCAAGCGCTTACGGGAGGCTGTACGGCTTAACGAGCGTGGACGACAGCGCGGGCGTCATTTACAGCCTGTTCGGCGGGCAGGCCGGGCAGCAGG
Source organism: uncultured Lachnospiraceae bacterium (assembly GCA_947626795.1). GTDB lineage: Bacteria > Bacillota > Clostridia > Lachnospirales > Lachnospiraceae > Petralouisia. Next base: position 6,315 of record CANQTH010000078.1, on the reverse strand, counting down.
CCGTAAGGATCGAGAATATCCGCTCCACCAAGACGTTTGCGGGCGCGGACAGCGCTTACGTCAAGATCTACAGCACGAAATATACGGGGCATCAGGGATTTGCGGACGAGATCCCGGTGGAATTTGAGGGAAACCTCGCGTTTGAGGGGAACGATCTGGTGTTTGGCGTCCAGGACGCTGAGCTGGCGGATGCCTACTATGCGGTGGTGATGCCCTCGAATGGCAAGGGGACGATGGCCCAGGACAGCTATGAGAAGGAAAAATGGGAACAGACGTATGAGGCGGAGGACGCGGAGCTGATCGGCGGCGCGCAGGCTTATACGAAGACGGGCGGCGGCGACCTGGCGCGCTCCAACCGCGCGGAAGTCGGGAACATGAACACGGAGACGGACGGCGTGAAGTTTACGGTTGACGTGCCGAAGGCCGGGAGGTACCGCCTGAACATTTATTACAGCAGCCAGGCACCGCAGGTGAACCCGCTGACGCTGCAGTATGTAAGCTCCGGCGGGCAGAACCGGGCGATCGGCGCGCTCAGCGCGCACAGCCTCTCGATCGACGGGAACTCAATGGAGGACGTTGTTTACGATTCCACCGTGAAATGGGGCTATTATAACTACAAGACGGTATACGTGGAGCTTTCTGCAGGACGCCATGAGATCCAGTTGATGTATAAGGGCGAGAGCCAGAATGGGAAGAATACGAATTCCATCCTCTGCGCGCTGCTCGACAAGATCGATCTGACGTATGAGCCGGAGGAGAAGGCCGTGCTGAAGATCGAGCCGGAAGAGCTGGCCGGGAGCCAGGCGGGCTATGCGCTGTCCCAGGAAGGGACGTTTGCGGGCGCGGGGAGCGCAAAAGGGAGCGGAGCGTTTGATTTTTACGTGTGCGCGCCGCGCGAAGGATATTACCAGGTCGGGACTTCCGGCAGCGGGAACGCTTCCCTTCTAAGGAGCAGGTTCCAGTATGCCAGCGACGCGAAGGCGGAGTCCGCGGTGGGCATAAGCTGGCAGCCGCTTTTGGATCTCGCCTTGGGGGATGCGAACGGCGGCATGGCGTACCTTGCGGCCGGGATGAACCACCTGCGCCTGGAAGGGGACGGATTATCGATCGACCAGATCACGTTTACGGAGGCACCGGAGGCGTCTGCAGGCTCCATCTCCGTTGAGGCTGAGGACTGCGCGCTTTCCGGCACGGATGCGGCGGACGGCTACGATTACCTGCCGGGCAGCGCGGCTGTGCCGGAAGTGGTCTTATCAGAATATGCATCCGGCGGGGCGGCGGTGGAAGGCTTCCGCGGCGGCCGGGATAATGCGCTCGAATGGACGATTGAAGTCCCGGCGGCAGGGGAGTACAGGCTTTCCGTCCAGTATTCCAACGACGAGCCGGCGCCTGTCATGGTGACGCAGGCGGGCGCGAATTACGTGCATCCGTATAACACGGACCTGGTGGAGCGCTATATGCAGATCCGCGTCAACGGCGGGACGCCGCAGACCGTATACTGCAGGAATACGTTTTGCTGGGATACCTACAAACGCGTGGTAGTCGACCTTGACCTGGCGGCCGGGAAGAACACGATCGCGTTTACGAATGACAATTCCTATAAATTCAGTTCCGTGCAGGACGACTTCACGCCGAGGCTGGATAAATTCACGCTTTCCCCGTCGCGGATCGCAGTCGTGGCGGCGGCCCCGGCCATCCGCAGGCAGCCGTCCCCGGCGGCCTACGCGCTCGGGCAGGCGGCTTCGGCGCTCGAAGTCGCGGCTGAGTCGGAAGGCGGCGGCGTTTTAAGCTATCAGTGGTATAAGAACAGCAAGGCGTCCAAGGACGGCGCGCAGGCGGTCGCGGGGGCGACGTCCCCGACATATCGGCCGGACACTTCGGCAGCCGGGACGACCTATTATTACTGCACTGTCACCAATACGAAAGGCCGGGCGTCCGCGTCTGCGGACAGCAGCATCGTCGCGGTGAAGGTGGAAAAGGCGGCGAACCGCATTTCCGTGGCCGGAGGGACGAAGCCTTTGACGGTCACGTACGGGAAATCCGTCCGCATCCGGGCGACGGGCCAGGGGACGGTCACGTACGCGTCTTCCAATAAGAAGGTCGTGAAAGTCGGCAGGACGAACGGGAAGGTCAGCACGGTCGGGTACGGGAAGGCGTCCATCACCGTGCAGGCGGCCGGGAACAGCAATTACGCTCCGGCGAAAGTCTCTATTTCCGTGACGGTAAAGCCGAAGCAGATGAAGGCGCCCGCCTTGAAGTCTGGGAAGGCCGGGACGCTTTCCGTTAAATGGAAAAAGGACGGGAAAGCGGACGGATACCAGGTTCAGTACACGCTCAGCCAGAAGTTCAAGAAGGGCGTAAAGACGGTTACGGTGAAGAAGGCTAAGACGACGGGACTCTCCATCCGGAAATTGGGCGCGGGCAAGACGTATTACGCGCGGGTACGCGCATACAAAGGGAGCGGGAAGTCCCGGACGTACGGCGCATGGAGCAAGGCAAAGAAACAGAAGGTGAGAAAGTAATCTGGAATGGGCGGATTCCGTGGCAGGGAGCCGGAAGGCTGAGAGTTTACAAGATCATTCATGGAGGGAACAATGGGGAAAAAAAGGAGAAAGGGACTGATCGCCGCCGCATTGGCCGCGGCGCTGGCAATGCAGCCGTGCGCGCTGCCGGGGACGGAGGCGGAAGCGGCGGGCGCATCGGCGCAGGAGCCGACGCGCGTGTCCGTCCACGACCCGTCCATCATCAAGGCGGACGGGAAGTATTACTTGTTTGGGACGCATCTCGCCGATGCGAAGTCGGACGATCTGATCCACTGGACGCAGATGAACCCGGACTGGAATATGCGCGGCGGCGACAGTTGGAAACAGGATTCCGTATACGGGAACGTCCTGGAGAACCTGGCGGAATCGTTCCAGTGGGCGGGCTATGACGACGGCGACGTGAAGGACGGGGGCCTGGGCGTCTGGGCCCCGGACGTGATATATAACCCGTCTTATTCCTGGAAGGACGGCTCGAAGGGCGCGTATATGCTGTATTACAGCGCGTCCTCTACCTGGCGGCGCTCCTGCATCGGATACGCCGTCTCGAAGACGGTGGAGGGGCCGTACCAGTATGTGGATACGATCATCTATTCCGGCTTCACGAAGACGGGGGAAGCAGACAACGGCGCGAACGGCGGCGTCAGCACGCGCGACACGCACTGGGACAACGACTACCTGAATTTGAAGGAGCTGATCGACGCGGGCAGGATCTCCGGCGTCAGCGACAATTGGTTCACGCAAGAAGGGGGATGGAACGAGCGGTACGCCCCGAACGCCATCGACCCGACGGCGTTTTTCGGGAAGGACGGCGGCCTGTACCTGGTGTACGGCTCCTGGTCGGGCGGCCTGTTCATCCAGGAGCTTGACCCGGAGACCGGAGATGTGAACTATCCGGGGAAAGACGGCGTGGAGCCGATTTCCGGCAATACGGTTGACCGCTATTTCGGGACGCATATCGCGGGCGGCAACCACCAGTCCGGGGAGGGCGCGTACATCCTTTACGATGCGGAGACGGATTATTATTACTTGTATGAGACGTACGGCGGGCTGCTCTCGACCGGGGGCTACAATATGCGCCTGTTCCGTTCGGAGAATATCTACGGGCCGTATATGGACGCGGCGGGCAACAACGCGAAGGACAGCGGCGCAGACAATGAGAAGTACGGCATCAAGCTGATCGGGAATTACGCGTTTACCGGGCAGCCGGGTTATCGGGCGGCGGGGCATTGCTCCGCGCTGATCGACGAGGACGGGCAGCGTTACCTGTTTTACCACCAGCGGTTCGACTCGCCAGGGTTTCAGCATGAGGGGCATCAGGTGCGCGTGCGCCAGCAGTTTTTGAACGAGGACGGCTGGCCCGTGGCGGCCGTCTACGAGTACCGCGGCGAGCAGATCGGGCATTATGAGGACGACGCGGCAGTCGGGGAATATGAGGTGATCGACCATGGCACGGACACCAGCGGCGACATGATTTCCCCGCAGAAGATCGAGCTGTGCGCCGACGGGTCGGTGAAAGGCGCGATGACGGGGACGTGGCGGAAGTCCCAGGCGGAAGGGAAGGCGTACGACTACATCCGCCTGAGCCTGGGCGGGGTCATTTACAAAGGCTATTTCTTCCAGCAATACAACGAGGAGTCCCCGGCGAAAAAGGTGATGACGTTTTCGGCGATCGGCGGGAACAATACCTGCCTGTGGGGGACTTGCACGTCCAAATACGAGGAAGAGCCGTCAGAGGAAGAGCCGTCGCCCCCCTCGGGCGGGGAAGGGGAGAAGCCCTCGCCTCCGGTAACGGCGAAAAAAGGCGCGCAGGCGATTTCCGTGAAAGCCTCTTATTCCAAGGTTTACGGCGGAAAGGCGTTTTCCTTAAAGGCAAAGCTCACGAAAGGGGACGGGACGTTAAGCTATGCGTCGGACGCCCCCAGGGTGGCGGCGGTCGGCAGCAAGACCGGGAAAGTGGAGATCAAAGGAACCGGGATCGCGCGGATCACGGTCACGGCATCGGAAACGGCCTCTTATCGGAAAAAACAGGCGGCTGTGACCATAAAGGTCGCGCCCAAAAAGGTGTCGCTTGCTTCCGTGAAAGCTAAGAAGGGTGGGAAGGCTTCCGTGAAATGGAAGGCCGCGGCCCAGGCGAGCGGCTATGAGATCCAGTACGCCGCGAACGCGAAATTCAAGTCCGCGAAGCGCGTCACGGTCGCGAAGGCGAAGGCAACCTCGGCGGTGATCCGGAAGTTGAAAAGCAAGAAGACGTATTACTTCCGCGTCAGGGCCTACAAGAAGCCAGCCAAAGGCGGCAAGATCTACGGCGCGTACAGCAAGGCGGGGAAATTGAAAGTAAAGTGAGATAATTGTACAGCTTAGGGCTTTGCGCTTGCCGCAAAGCCCGTAAGAATACGAAGATTCAGCCGAGAGGGAATCTGCCCCGCCGCAGGCGGTTTGGAATGGGCGGATTCCGTAACAGAGAAGCTAAAAGGCTGAACTGTTGCAAAATGAACGGTTGCTCCCACCTCTGATACGAGATTGTTACTCATTAACGATAGAGGTGGGAGTTTTTAATGGGAATATGCGGATAACGGGGAGAAAAAAGATTTTATGAGGGATATGAAGATAGCGCCAGTGATATAGGTACATAATCAAATGCTTACAGTGGATGGAAATACGCTGAAAATCAATCTTCGTTGGCTGTATGCGAAAGCAAAGAAGAACGGGACGGCGGAATATGAAGATTATAGTAACAGTTCAGCCTAGGACTTTGCACTTGCTGCAAAGTCCGTAACTGTGAGGCCGAAGGCTGAACTGTTACAGATTATAAGAAAGAGTTGACGGAGGAACAGAGAGAAGAACGAAAATAAGTTTCTGCACCATTGGGGGGAATACTACGAATTATATCTTAATAATTGAAAGGGAAACACTAAACTGTCAGATTACTGATATTATAGAATTGATTGAGGAAGATGGAAAAATGTTTCATGTGTCCTGATATTTGGACACATATTGCGGTAGTATGATAAAAAAGAAGGAGTAACAATATGTTTTGTACGATTGAATTATTTGCCGGTGCGGGCGGACTTGCATTAGGAATTGAGAGGGCTGGCTTTGAAACGCTTGGATTGATTGAATTTGATAAAGATGCGGCAGACACGTTGAAAAAGAATAGACCTAACTGGAATGTTATAAATGATGACATTGCCAATATTTCTTGTCTGGATCTGGAAGAATATTTTCATCTGAAGAAAGGCGAGTTAGATTTATTATCGGGAGGAGCGCCTTGTCAAGCATTTTCTTATGCAGGAAAAAGGCTTGGCTTGGAAGATGCCAGAGGGACGCTTTTTTATCACTATGCATTATTTTTGCAGAAATTGCAGCCGAAAATGTTTCTGTTTGAAAATGTTAGAGGGTTGCATACACATGATCATGGAAATACATATAAGACTATGCTGAATATTTTCACGAAAGCAGGATATGCAATTGATAAAAAGGTATTAAATGCATGGGACTATGGAGTTCCTCAGAAAAGGGAGCGCTTAATTACGATTGGAATTAGAAATGATTTAGTAGGGAAAACAGAGTATACTTTCCCTAAACCGCATGATTACAAACCTGTGCTGAGGGATGTTTTGTTGGATTGTCCGGATAGTCCATTTATCCCATATGGAGAAAAAAAGAAAAAAATCTTTGAGTTGGTTCCGGCGGGCGGGTACTGGCGGGATATCGATCCGAGCGTAGCCAAAGAATACATGAAAAGCTGTTGGGAAATGGAAGGCGGACGTAC
>CANQTH010000077.1 GCA_947626795.1 uncultured Lachnospiraceae bacterium | reverse complement strand
CGAGCTGCCTGCGGATCTTCGACCCAATGGACGCCGCAAGGAGCATCTTTACGGTGTCGCCCGGAATGAACGGCAGGCAACTACGGCCTCGGCGCTACGCCCGCCTGGACGAGCTGCCTGCGGATCTTCGACCCAATGGACGCCGCAAGGAGCATCTTTACGGTGTCGCCCGGAATGAACGGCAGGCAACTACGGCCTCGGCGCTACGCCCGCCTGGACGAGCTGCCTGCGGATCTTCGACCCAATGGACGCCGCAAGGAGCATCTTTACGGTGTCGCCCGGAATGAACGGCAGGACGCCGACGGCGAGGGCGGCCGAAAAATCCATATTCGACTGGTAGGACAGCCACGCGGTCCCAAACAGGTACAGGACCACCGTCCCAAGAACCATTCCCAGGAAGCAGAGCGCGGCGCGCCCAAGCCTCCGAAGATTGCGGGAGCGGGAATCGGAAGCGGCGCCGTCCCCTTTGTTGGAAAAGGCGAACTTGTCGATGAAGACCCCGGCGATGGCGATCGTCGGGATAAAGCCGATCAGGTATCCTCCCGTAGGCCCCAGTAATTTTTCCGGGCCACTGGTGAAGGAGGAAAATACAGGCACGCCGATAAGCCCGATCAAAAGATAGATCAGGTAGCTGGCCATCCCGCCGCTCATCCCGAGCAGGTAGGGAGAAAAATAAACGACAAGGCTGGTCAGGGAGATCGGCACGGGGCCGATCGGGATGGAAAACGGCGCGAGGACGCAGGTGACGGCTGACATCACGCCGATCGTCGCAAGCCTGCGGATGGACGCCGCGGAACTGGCGGCTGGTTTTGCGAGAGCTTTTTGTTGTTTTTCCATAAATGTATCCTTTCCCCTGCTTTTTCCTGTGATGCAGGTTGGTTTTTTGGGAGTGCAACCTCCGGCTGCCCGTTTGGCTGAATCTCCGTATCTTCTTTGGTAGTATAATCGTTTTCATCTCGATTGTCAACTAAAAACAGAAAAAAGTTGACAATTAAAACTGTGATTGCCAAAAGCGGGAATGTCGTTTATAATCTAGTATATATGTAAATTTTTCGTAACAGTTCAGTCCAGGACTTTGCACTTGCCGCAAAGTCCATAACTGTGAAGCCGGAAGGCTGAACTGTTACAATTTTTCAGAAAGCAGAAAAGGGGAAGGAAGATGGCAGTAGTCAGGAGTTTTCGGGCGATCAGGCCGAGCAGGGAAAAAGCGGGGAAGATAGCGGCGCTCCCGTACGACGTGTACGACCGCGCGGAGGCGAAGGAGGAGGTTCGGAAGAACCCGGAGAGTTTTTTGCGGATCGACCGCGCGGAGACGCAGTTTGGCGACGACGTGGACACGTATGACCCGAGGGTGTACCAGAAGGCGCACGATATGCTGTGGGAAATGGTGGAGGACGGTTCTTTCGTGACGGAAGAAAAGCCGTGTTATTACATTTACGAGCTTACGATGGACGGAAGGGCGCAGACGGGCATCGTGGCCTGCGCGTCCATTGACGATTATGAGAATGGCGTCATCAAGAAGCACGAGAATACCAGGGCGGAGAAGGAAGCGGACCGGATCCGCCATGTGGACGCCTGCAACGCGCAGACCGGGCCGATCTTTTTGGCGTACCGCTCCAACCGCGTGATCAATGAGATCGTGGCGCAGGTAAAAAAGGAAGAGCCGCTTTATGACTTCACGGCGGAGGACGGCGTCCGCCACAGGGCCTGGACCGTTTCGGACGAGGGGAGGATCGGGGCCATTCGGGACGCGTTTGCCGGGATCGGGGAGATCTATATCGCGGACGGGCATCACAGGGCGGCGTCCGCGGTGCGCGTCGGGCAGAAGCGCAGGGCGGCGCATCCGGGCTATACGGGGGAAGAGGAATTTAATTTCTTCCTGTCCGTGCTGTTCCCGGACGAGGAGCTTATGGTCATGGACTACAACCGCGTCGTGAAAGACCTGAACGGGCTTACGGAAGAAGAATTTTTGGAAAAAGTGTCGGAGATCTTTGACGTCGGGGAAGGGAGCACCCAGGCGGCGAAGCCGGAGCGGAAGGGCTGCTTTTCCATGCGTCTGGGCGGGAAATGGTATCCCTGCGCCGTCCGCAAAGGGGACGCACCGTCGGATCCGGTGCGCGGGCTGGACGTGTCGGTCCTGCAGGATAAGCTCTTAGGGCCTGTGCTGGGGATCTTGGATCCCAAGACGGACAGCCGGATCGATTTTGTGGGCGGCATCCGGGGGCTGGGGGAATTGGAGCGGCGCTGCCAGGAAGGCTGCGCGGCCGCCTTTGCCATGTACCCGACCTCGATGAGGGAGCTTTTCGCGGTGGCGGACGCGGGGAGGCTGATGCCGCCGAAGTCCACATGGTTCGAGCCGAAGCTGCGCAGCGGCCTTTTCATTCACGCGCTGGACTCCTGAAAAAACTCTTGAAATAAGAAGAAAAAGACGGTATAATCATAAAGAATGTATGTGCGGATTGAGATGAAGATAATGTGAATGGAGGGAACATACGTGAAAACAGGTGATGTGCGGAAGGCGAAAGGCCCAAAGGCAAGCGGGGCGGATAAGCAGAAGAGGAAGGCAAAGTTCAGTATGCGGCTTCAGATTTCCCTGATGGCTTTTATCCCATTGATCGCGCTTGCTGTGATTTCTGCTTTTTTTTCCTCGCGGAGTATCCGGGGCGGGATGGAAGACCAGGCGGTCAAGCGGCTTGAGGACGTGGCGGTCGGCGTGGAGCAGGCGCTGAACGCGCTCGGGCAGGGAGACTACCATTTGGAAGGAGAAGACCTGTATAAGGGGGATCATGACATATCCGGCGACGTGACGGTCATGGACGCGTTCACAGAGGAGTCGGACATTGACATTACCCTGTTCTGGGGGGATACCCGGACGGTGACGACGTTATTCGACCAGAATACGGGGGAGCGCATCGTCGGCACGCAGGCGGCGGACCATGTGATCCAGGCTGTCCTGGAAGGCGGCGGGACGTATACGGATAAGAAGATCGAGATCAACAATGAGAATTATTTCTGCTGTTATATCCCGATGAAGAACGGGGACGGCAGCATCGTCGGGATGATCTTCGCGGGCGAGCCAAGCGGCAGCATCCAGCATTATATCACGGCGAAATTAATGCAGACGTCGGCGATCATGTTCGTGGTTCTGGCGATCGGGATCATCGTGGTATTTATGATCGCGAAGCGGATCGCGGCGACCATCAAGGCGGAAGAAGACGTGATCGTGCAGCTTGGGAAAGGCAACCTGAATATCAAGATCGACGAGAAGATCCTTGCGCGGAACGACGAGCTGGGGAGCATCGCCAATTCGCTGGATCATCTGGTGCGGGAGCTTTCTTCCATCATCCGCCATATCCAGGGGTCGGCGGATGAGCTGATGAAGTCCGGGCAGTCTTTGGACGAGATGGCTGAGCGCGTCAACACGAACGCGATGGAGATCAGCAAGGCGGTAGAGGACATTTCCATGGGGGCGGTCTCCCAGGCGGAAGAGATTGAGACGGCGTCCGGGAAGATCATGGATATGGGGAATGTGATCGAGGATATCGTGGAAGACGTGGATAAGCTGAACACGACATCCATCTCGATGAAAGAGGCGGGCGACACCTCGGCGGAGATCATGCAGCGTTTGGCGGAGTCCACCGAGCATACGGACGAGGCGATCCGCAAGATCAGCGCGCAGATTTCGGCGACGAACGATTCCGCGCAGAAGATCCGCGAGGCGGTGGACATCATCTCCTCGATCGCCAGCCAGACTTCGCTTCTGTCCTTAAACGCGAGCATCGAGGCCGCGAGGGCAGGGGAATTTGGCAAGGGCTTCGCAGTCGTGGCGTCTGAGATCCAGAAGCTGGCGGACGAGTCGAGCAATTCCGCTCAGACGATCACGGACGTGATCAACGCGCTGCTGACCGAGTCCGAGATGTCGGTTGAGATCATGAAGGAAGTGGAATCCATCATTATAGATCAGAGGGAGAAGCTGGAGATGACGCAGAGCCAGTTCAAGAGCGTGACGGTCGGCATCAACAGCTCGCGGGAGGACACGTCCATGATCGAGCGGCGTACCCAGGTGTGCGACGATTCCAGGAAGTCCGTCGTGGACGTCATCAGCAACCTGTCCGCGCTTTCCCAGGAGAACGCGGCTTCCGCGCAGCAGACGACGGCCTCCATGCAGGAGATGAGCGCGACGATCAACCTCCTTGCGGACTCGGCGAACAGCCTGCGCTCGCTTTCCGGCCAGATCGAGGAGGATATGAGGTTCTTTAAGCTATGACAGGCATCCGGTAGCGGCTATTGGGGAAAAGGGGAATATGATAAAGGTTTTTTTGGTAGAGGACGACAGCATTGCGAGGGAGGATCTGCGCGACAATATCATGTGGCAGCAGCACGGCTATCAGCTTGTCGGGGAGGCGGAAGACGGGGAGATGGCGCTTCCGCTGATCCGGAAGGCGAAGCCGGACGTGCTGGTCACGGATATCAAGATGCCGTTCATGGACGGCCTCGCGCTGTCCGAGATCGTGCGGCAGGAGTTCCCGCTGATGAAGATCATCGTCATCAGCGCGCTTGCCGAGTTTGAATATGCGCGGAGGGCGATCCGCATCGGCGTGGAGCAGTACCTGCAAAAGCCGGCGACGCGTTCCGCTATCCAGAAAGCGCTGCAGGAAGTGCGCGAGAAGATCGAGAAAGAGCGCGCGAGGGAGGACAGCTTAGAAAAAGCCAGGCAGGAGCTTTTGGAATATGGGCAGTTTTCAAAACGCATATTTTTTGAGAAAGTATTTGAAGGGCAGCTCTCTGTGCGGGAGATTTACGAGGAGGCACAGGGGCTGTCCCTTGAAATGGACGCGTCCGGCTATAATCTTGTTATGGCGAGCCTCTGGGAGGCCGGGACGGCGGGGCGCGGGGGAGCTTCCAGGCTGGTCGCCGGGAAGCGCGAGGAATTGACGCGGTATTTCCAGCGATATCCGGAATATGTGATCTTCCGCTGGAACTTGAACACCTACGGCATCCTGCTAAAGGGCGAGGAAGCGCAGATGGAGGAATTGAAGGAAAAGTGCGTGGAGAACATCGTCCGCATCTGCTCCGGCCATGAGGAGGAGATGGACTGGTGCTGCGCGGCCGGGGAGCCGGTGGGGCGGCTGAGCCTCCTGCCCCAGGTGTACAGCAAGGTGAACCACATGATGTCTTACCGTTACCTCAAGCCGGGAGAGCATATCCTGACGATGGAGAACATCGACGCGGTCTCCGGCATGGAGGGGGAGAAGAGCCTGGAGCATGCGGACATTGCGAAGGCGGATCCGGAGGTCGTGCGCAATTTCCTCATGCGCGGCCAGGCGGAGGAGATCGTCCCGTTCGTGGAAGGGTACCTGGAGAGCCAGGCGGATGCGCTCAAATACCGGAGGTTCTGCGATTACCTGGTCTTGAGCTTCCGGTTCACGGCGATCTCGTTCATGGAGAAATTCGGCTACGGGCAGGACGAACTGCTGCGGGACACCCACGAGGGGAAGATCTGGGACGGCGTCATGCGCCCGGAGGAGATCGCGGCGTATATGCAGGAGCTTTTGCGCCAGGCGATCGAGTTAAGGGATAAGGCGGCGGACAGCCGGAGCGGGCGGATGCTTCGGAAAGCCGTCGCTTATATCGAGGAGAATTTCACGAAGGAATCGCTCTCTTTGCATGAAGTGTCCCGCGCGGCGGAAGTGAGTGCGAATTATTTCAGCGCGGCGTTCCGGCAGGAGATGGGCATGACGTTCACGGAGTACGTGACCGAGAAGCGTATGGAGAAGGCGAAGCAGCTTTTGCGGCAGACGCGGAAGCCTTCCGGCGACATTGCCGCCGAGGTGGGCTACAAGGATCCGCATTATTTCAGCTTCGTATTCCGCAAGACCCAGGGCTGCACGCCCCGGGAATACCGGAACGGGGTGAAGGCGTAAGAAGAATGTTTGAGTTTGGGAATTGCTTCCAGGTTCAAGTATTCTGCCGCAAACCGTGAAGGCGTGAGAAGAATGTTTGGGTTTGGGAATTGCTTCCAGGCTCAAGTATTCTGCCGCAAACCGTGAAGGCGTGAGCGGGGACGTCCGGGTTTGGGCGCGGGCCTTAATGATAGGAATAAGGGGCGTCGCTCCCGCGCGGTACCAATTGCCAGGACAGCTCCTCGGAAGGGACGTCCTCGCCTTTGATCAGGCGCAGCAGGGCGGCTGCGGCCGCGGCTCCCATCTCATGCTTTTTGTGGGACAGGGTCGTGATCCGCACGGCGTTTAAGTCGCTCATGTAGCTGTTGTCGAAAGAGACGACAGAGACGTCCTCTGGGACGCGGATGTCGGCGTAGCGCAGCTCTTTGACGAGCCAGTAAGCGATCTCGTCGTTCTGGCAGATGACGGCGGAGCAGGCTTCCCGGTTTTTCCGCAGGAAGGACGTGAGGAATCCGGTGTCCGACCGCGTTTCCAGGGATTCGAGCGTTGCGGCTGTATACCAGGCGATCAGGTCGTCGGAAAGGGGAAGCCCGAAATCCCGCATGGCCGCGGCGAAGCCGGAGTAGCGTTCTAAGCCCTGGACGTCGTCTATTTTGAAGATCCCGGCGATCTTGGAATGCCCAAGCCCGATCAGATGCTTGGCCAGCAGGTAGCCGCCGTAGTAATTGTCGTCCTTGATATGGGAAAAGCCTGTGAACGCCGGGTAAGCCCCGTTCACGAACAGGATGGACACGCCCAGGGCGGACAGCCGTTGGTAGAGATCCAGGTTGGGGTTGGGGAGTGCGGTCTTCGTACCTTCCACGATCAGCCCCCGCACGGGGGATTTTTCCAATTCCAGCAGGATCTTCCGCTCTTCGGAGATTTTTGAGAACGTGGAATAGACGGCGGTGGCGTAGCCTTTTTCCCGCAGGAGAGGCTCAATGTCGGTGAGGAGCGCGGGCGTCGTATATTCGTCGGCGTTGTTCACGATGATGCCGATGCGTTTTGGCATCGCGCCCAGGCCCGTGGAAAAAGAGCCGCTGCCCTTTTTCGTCTCGATCAGCCCTTCGTCCGTCAGAAGCTGCAGCGCGGCCCGGACCGTCTGGCGGCTGACGCCGTACTGCTCGCAGAGGGCGTTCTCGGAAGGGAGCTTGAAAAGGCTTCCGGTATTTTGCAGGATCCGCTCGCGCAGGATGTTGGCAAGGTGGATATATTTTGCAGGCATGGCATTCTCCTTTCAGCGCGGCCCGCCCTTACGATCGGGCGCGGCCCGGTTACTGATTATTTTAACGTTTTTTTCCGCCGTTTACAAGGGCGTTTGGGCGGGGCGGGTTCCGTGGCAGGGAAGCGGGACTGTCATGCCGGGGAGAAGGAGGAAATAAGATGAAATTGACATTGGGGGAAAAAGTTTCCTATGGGCTTGGGGCGGTTGGCAAGGACATGGTATATATGCTTTCCGCAAGCTACGTTTTGTATTATTATCAGGATATTTTGGGCGTGAGCGCCGTGGCGATGGGGATCATCCTGATGGCGGCGCGGGTGTTCGACGCGTTTAACGACCCGGTGATGGGCGTCCTTGTGGCGAAGACGCGGACGCGGTGGGGGAAGTTCCGCCCGTGGCTGATGGCAGGGACGGTCTTAAACGCGGTCGTCCTGTACCTGATGTTCGCGGCCCCGCCGGCCTTGGACGGCGGCGGGCTGGTCGCTTATGCGGCGGTCACTTACGTATTGTGGGGCGTGACGTATACGATGATGGACATCCCGTACTGGTCGATGATCCCGGCGTTCACGGAAGGCGGCAAGGAGCGAGAGGGCCTTTCCGCGCTGGCGCGTTCCTGCGCGGGCGTCGGCTCGGCCCTGATCACGATCGTCACGATGCTGTGCGTGTTCTGGCTGGGGCATGGCGACGAGCGGACGGGCTTCCGGCTGTTCGCGCTGATCGTCGCCGTGATCTTCGTGGCGGCCATTACGGTCACTTGCGCCAATATCAAGGAAAAATCCACGGCGGACGTGGAGTCCCCTTCGGTGGGGCAGATGTTCCGCGCGCTGCTTTCCAACGACCAGGCGATGGCGGTCGTCATCACGATCGTGCTGATCAACTGCTCGGTCTACATCACGTCGAACCTTGTGATCTATTTCTTTAAGTACGATTTTGGCGGGGAAGGGTGGTACAACAGCTATACGCTCTTCAATACGTTCGGCGGCGCGGTACAGATCCTTTCCATGATGCTGTTTTTCCCGCTGCTGCGGAAATTTTTGCGGGCGATCCAGGTATTTTACGTGAGCTTTGCGATGGCGGTCTTAGGCTATGCCTCGCTGCTGGTCTTGGCGTTCACCAATATGTCGAACGTGTTCCTGCTGTTCATCCCAGGGTTCTTCATTTTCGCGGCGAACGGGATGCTGTCTGTCTTAACGACAGTATTTTTGGCTAATACGGTTGATTACGGCGAGCTGAAAAATGACCGGAGGGACGAGAGCGTGATCTTTTCCATGCAGACGTTTGTCGTGAAGCTGGCGTCCGGCATAGCGGCGCTGATCGCCTCCCTCTGCCTGAGCGTCTTCCGCTTAAGCAACGACACGTCCGACACGGCGGCCGCGGCGGGGTCGGTCGCGGGATCCTCGGTCGTCGGCCTGCGCATGACCATGACGGTCATCCCGATCTTCGGGCTGTTGGCCGCGGTATTCTTGTTCCATAAGAAATACATCCTGACGGACGAGAAGGTAGAGGAAGTCGCGGCGCAGGTAAAGGCGCGGCGCGAAGGGCAGGAGGCGCGTTAAGAAAAAGGGCGGACCCATGTCTAAATCCCGCGTTCCAGGGAATACTATTGTCAGTATGCCGAGGAAGGAAAAGCGAAGTAACCGGGAAGCCATAAGGCTGAACGGTTGCAAACCCGGCGGGAACGCGGAAGGAAGCGAGGGGACTGCCATGAGGACGTTTCAGCAATTATATCATGACGTTTTAGAACAGGAGATGGGGCGCGGTCGCGGCCTGGATGGGGATTACGATCCATACCATATGGATTGCCTCCTTTTTCCATGGAAGCACGCGCCCGTCATTTTTGCCGCGGAATGCGAGAACTGCGCCTACGAGCGGGCATGCGAGAAGAGCTGCGTCTTTGACGCCTTTGAGCGGGACAAGGACGGAAAGGCCTATATCAACAAGGAAAAATGCGAGGGGTGCGGGGCGTGCCTTGACGCCTGCCGCCTGGAAAAGCTGGCGGCGAACAAAGACGTCGTCCCGGTCCTGCGGGCAATCCGCAAGGAAGGGAAGGAAGCCTACGTGCTGGCGGCCCCCGCGTTTTTGGGGCAGTTCGGGGAGGGCGTCACGGCGGGGAAGCTGCGCGCGGCGTTCAAGGCGATCGGGTTCAAAGGGATGATCGAGGTGGCGCTCTTTGCCGATCTTCTGACGCTCAAGGAGGCGCTGGAATTCGACGCGAACATCCAAAAAGAGGAGGATTTCCAGCTCACGAGCTGCTGCTGCCCGGTCTGGATCGCCATGATCCGGAGGATCTGCAAGGAATTGACGCCGCACATCCCGGGCGCGGTGTCCCCGATGATCGCGGCGGGGCGCGTCGTGAAAAAGCTGCGTCCCGGGGCGGTGACGGTATTTGTCGGCCCGTGCCTGGCGAAAAAGAAAGAAGCGCGCGAGCCGGACATTGCGGACGCCGTGGATTACGTGCTGACGTTCCAGGAGGTACGGGATATTTTCGAGGCGGCGAACCTTCATCCGGAGCTGCTGGGGGAGGACGAAAAGGAGCATTCTTCCCGGGCGGGGCGGATCTACGCGCGGACGGGCGGCGTCAGCGAGGCCGTGCGGGAAACGGTAAGGCAGATGAATCCGGATCGGGAGATCGAAGTGAGGGCGGAGCAGGCGGACGGCGTCCCGGCCTGCCGCGCCATGATCGAGCGGCTGAAAAGCGGCGGCGCCCGCGCGAATTTTTATGAGGGAATGGGCTGCGCCGGAGGATGCGTCGGCGGCCCGAAGAGCCTGATCGGAAAGGAAGCCGGGAAGGAATGCGTCGAGCGGTACGGGGAAGAGGCGGAGTACCGGACGCCCCTGGAAAACCCGTTTGTCCTGGAGCTGCTTTCCAGGCTGGGTTTTGATACGGTCGAGGAATTTTTGGAAAAAAGCGAGATCCTGACGCGGGATCTCGGGGCGGGGGAAAGGGCCGTCAGTGAGGCGGGGCCATGTAGTCCCAGCCGATCGTGACGTGAAGCTCCGCTTCGGGAGTGGAAAGGGCCGTCAGTGAGGCGGGGCCATGTAGTCGCGGTCGATCGTGACGTGAAGCTCCGCTCCGGGATAAGAGGCCCAGATGATGTTGCTCAGCATCCGGCGCAGTTCCTTTTCCGGGATCATGACGTCAGCCGGGACGAAGCAGTCGAATTGGATGCGGACAGCCCCGTCCTTGCGTAGGAAATGCAGGTCGTGGATGGTGAGCCTGGGGTCGATGATGCAGACGCGTTCCGCCAGGCGGCGGCGCAGCCGATTTTCTTCCGTGTCTTTCTGGGAGATGGGATCGATCTGGAAAATGATATGGATGTTGTCTTTTTCCAGGAAATCCTGCGTCAGCGCGTCCAGGGAACCGTGCAGCGCCAGGATGTCGTCGTCCGCGGAGATCTCGATGTGCGCGCTGGCGAACCGCCGCCCCGGGCCGTAGTCGTGGAGCATGAGGTCGTGGGTGTCCAGCACGCCCGGACACGCCATGATGCGTTCCCGGATGGTGCTTATGACGTCGGGGGCAGGCTTTTTGCCGAGCAAAGGATCCAGGGTGTCCCGGATCAGGGAAAAGCCGCCGTACAGGATGAAGAGCGCGACGCCCATGCCC
Source organism: uncultured Lachnospiraceae bacterium (assembly GCA_947626795.1). Lineage (GTDB taxonomy): Bacteria > Bacillota > Clostridia > Lachnospirales > Lachnospiraceae > Petralouisia. The sequence continues at coordinate 811 of CANQTH010000077.1, read as the reverse complement.
AGCCAGCCGTCCAGATCCTTCCCAGTCAGGCGCGAGACGAACATCCCAAGCAGGACGATCCCGGTCGCGACAGCGTCGTTGCGGCTGTCCGCGGCCGTAGCGGCCAGGGCGCCGGAGGAGATCCATTCCCCGGCCCTGCGGTTGAAGGACATCATCCACAGCTTCACGAGGATGGCGCCCGCCAGGGCGAAGGCCATGAGATAGGAGAACGCGGGCAGGGCAGGGTGGAATATGCGCTCCACGCTGCTCTTTAGCAGTTCCGCCCCGGCGGCCAGGATCAGCGCGGCTACCATCAGCCCCGCAAGGTACTCGTACCGCCCATGCCCGTACGGATGCTCCGCGTCCGCCGGGCGGGAAGCCAGGCGGAAGCCGAAAAGGCAGATGATGTTGGAAGTCGCGTCCGAGAGGTTGTTGCATCCGTCCGCGACGACCGCCACAGACCCGGCGGCCAGCCCGACCAAAAGCTTTAAGAGGAACAGGGCGGCGTTCAGCCCGATGGAGAGCAGGCTTGCGGCCTGCCCATAGGCCGTGCGCACTTCCGGGCGTTCCGGCTTATCCCAGTCCGGTATTAATTTTGAGGCAAGCAGTTGGAACATTTTGCCGTCCTCCTGTCTTTTTGGCTAATGATAGGATATCCGTTCGGAAAAGTCAATGATTTTTTGCGGCAAGGTATGTTGCCATGTGAAATTCATCAAAAATGCTGATAAAAGGAAGAAAAAGATTCTATGAAGGATATGCCTATAAGAAGATTAAAGAAAGGTAGATAGATAACAACAGCAGGGAAAAACCTCTGCTGTTTTATTCTTATAGA
>CANQTH010000076.1 GCA_947626795.1 uncultured Lachnospiraceae bacterium | reverse complement strand
GACGAGCTGGAGAGGCAGATTGAGCAGTATAGGGACGAGAACGCGAGGTATGCTGACGAGAACGCGAGGTATGCTGACGAGATCGTGAGATACGAGGACGAGAATGCGAGGCTGAAAGAGAAGATTGCGCAGATGGAAGCCCAGATCGGGAAATAGTATTTTTAGTTCCTCTGCAAAAACAAAATAAGAATAGAGCGGGAGATTTTTAAAATGGCAAGATATGTAATGGCGTTAGACGCCGGGACGACGAGCAACCGCTGCATCTTGTTCAATGAGAAAGGAGAGATCTGCAGCTTTGCCCAGAAGGAGTTTACCCAGTATTTCCCCAGGCCGGGCTGGGTGGAGCATGACGCGAACGAGATCTGGTCCACCCAGCTTGGGGTCGCCGTGGAAGCGATGCAGAAGATCGGGGCGTCCGCGGAGGACGTCGCCGCGATCGGGATCACGAACCAGCGGGAGACGACGGTCGTATGGGATAAGAAGACGGGCGAGCCGATCTGCCGCGCGATCGTGTGGCAGTGCCGCAGGACGTCGGAATATTGCGACGAGCTGAAGGAAAAGGGGCTGACGGACGTCATCCAGAAGAAGACCGGGCTGCTGGCCGACGCTTATTTTTCCGCCACCAAACTAAAGTGGATTTTAGACAACGTGGAAGGGGCGCGGGAACGCGCGCAGGGGGGCGAGCTTTTGTTTGGGACGGTCGAGACGTGGATCATCTGGAAGCTGACGAAAGGAGCGGCGCACGTGACGGACTACTCGAACGCGTCCCGCACGATGATGTTCAACATCAACACGCTGGAGTGGGACCGGGACATTTTGATGGAGCTGGACGTTCCGGAATGCATGCTCCCGGAGGTGAAGCCGTCCAGCTTTGTGTACGGGATGGCGGACAAGTCCTTTTTCGGCGGGGAGATCCCGGTCTCCGGGGCGGCGGGGGACCAGCAGGCCGCGCTGTTCGGGCAGACGTGCTTTTTGCCGGGCGAGGCAAAGAACACGTATGGGACAGGCTGCTTTTTGCTGATGAATACGGGGCCTAAGCCTGTGTTTTCCAAGAACGGGCTAGTGACGACGATCGCGTGGGGCGTCGACGGGCGCGTGGACTACGCGCTGGAAGGCTCGATCTTCGTGGCGGGGGCCGCGATCCAGTGGCTGCGCGACGAGATGCGGCTGATCGACAGCGCGGCCGATTCCGAGTACATGGCGAAAAAAGTGAAGGACACCAATGGCTGCTACGTCGTGCCTGCGTTCACGGGGCTTGGCGCGCCGCATTGGGATCAATACGCGCGGGGCGTCATCGTGGGGATCACCCGCGGCGTCAATAAGAGCCACATCATCCGGGCGACGCTGGAGTCGGTGGCGTACCAGACGAACGACGTCTTGCAGGCCATGCGCGCGGATTCCGGGATCGCGCTGAATTCCCTGAAGGTGGACGGCGGCGCGAGCGCGAATGATTTCCTGATGCAGGCGCAGGCGGATATCCTCGGCGTTCCGGTAGACCGCCCGGCCTGCGTGGAGACGACGGCGATGGGGGCGGCGTACTTAGCCGGGCTTGCGGTCGGTTATTGGAAGAGCAGGGAAGACGCGGCGAAGAACTGGACGGTCGGCTGCACATTCCTGCCGCAGATCTCAGAGAAGGAGCGGGAACAGAAGACGGCCGGATGGGAGAAGGCGGTAAGATATTCCTATGGATGGGCGAAGAAACCATAGGATTGCGGTAACAGTGCAGCCCATAACTGTGAAGCCGGAAGGCTGAGCTGTTACGGATTGCGGTAACAGTGCAGCCCAGGACTTTGCATTTGCTGCAAAGTCCGTAAGAACGTATCAATTTTGCCGGGTAGGGATTCCATAACTGTGAAGCCGGAAGGCTGAACAGTTACGGATTGCGCGGATCAGAGGAGGTGGTGCCAGGACAAAAGAACGCTGCGCGTAAGCCCAGTCCCGGGGCAAGGCCCGGGCAAAGGGACGAAAGAAGGCCTGCGCGCAAGGAGGCCGCCATGCGCGGTCGGGAAAGAACGCCGGATATGCGGGCGTCGCGGCGAGAGCGGACAAGGAACATCAGCCCCTGGGCTTCCATATAATAGATGGAAAAAGAAGGCGGCAGGCCCGCGATCGGCCTGGCGCGGGGAAGGGGTACGGATGCGCCTTTGCGACCTCAGCCAAAAAGAAGTGATCAACATCTGCGACTGCAAATGCTTGGGATTTGTGGCGGACGTCGATATCGACCCGTGCAGCGGATGTATCCTCACGCTGCTGGTCCCGTCCTGCGGGAAATTCTTCAGCATATTCGGAAAGAAAAATGAGATTGCCATACCGTGGGGCCAGGTATGCAAGATCGGCCCGGACATCATCCTGGTGGAGATCCCGAAGCCAAAGGGCTAGGGGGACTTTCCGCAACAGGGAAGCCGAAAGGCGGAACGGTTATCAGCATGGTAACAGGATTTTGGAAGGGCGGGCAACAGGAACAAGAATCAGACAGAACGAAAAAAGCAAGAGACAAAGGGGGACGATTTTATGAGAAAAGAGATTGGGAAAAAGATCCTCTGCCACGGGCTTGCGGCCGCCATGGCCGTGACATCGGCATTTGCCGGGGCGGCGGCGCTCGCGCTTCCCGGGACGGCGGTCCGCGCGGAAGCGGCGGAGGACGAGGTGCAGGAGATCTACAAGAACGGATTTGAGGACGGGGAATACCAGGGGATCACGGGACGCGGCGGCGTGACGCTTGAGGTGTCCACCTCGGTGCATCACGACGTGGGCAACAACAGTCTGTCCATCGGCGGCCGGAGCGCGATCTGGCACGGCGTCCAGTTGTCGCTCAAATCGCTCGTGTCGGCCGGGAATACGTATGATTTCAGGGCCTATGTCAAAATGGATTCCGATACGGAAGAAACCTGCGACATGGGCGTGCAGTATAAGGATGCGTCGGGAGAAACGCAGTATGTTTCCCTGATCGGGTACGGGAAGCCTTGCGGAAAAGACGATTGGACGGAGCTGCGCGGGTCGTTCCTGGTGCCGGAGACGGCGGACGAGATCGCGTGGTATCTCCAATGCTCCACGTCTGAGACGGCGGCTTTCTATCTCGACGACATGACGATTTCCGGGATCCCGTCCGGGACCCAGTTCAAGCCGGATGAGGAGCTTTATGGGAAAATGGCCGAGAGCGGCGTTTTCTCGACCGGGAACAACGCGCGCATCAAGGAAGCTTTGCAGAAGGCGCGCGAGGGGAAGGATGTGTCGCTTGCGTACATCGGCGGCTCCGTCACGGAAGGCGGCGGCTACAACCCCAATTCCGCGTGCTATGCGGAAGTCTCCGCGACGGCTTTCGCCAAGAAATACGGCGTGGACGGCGGGAAGAACGTCCATTTCATCAACGCGGGCATGAGCGGCACGCCGTCCGATATCGGCATCATCCGCTATAACCGCGACGTGGTGGGACGCCTGCCGGAGGGGAGCAGCCATCCGGACATTCTCTTCATCGAGTTCGCGGTCAATGATTCCGGCTGCGAGACGAAGGGCGGCGCGTACGAAGGGCTGATCCGCCAGGCGCTGCGGTCCGGCTCGGCAGTCGTGCTGGTATTTTCCGTGTTCAACAACTTAAACCGCGTGGAAGAGATGAATTACCGCAAGTACGGGGAGGCGTACGACCTTCCGATGGTCAGCACGGGGGACGCCATCAAAGACGTTTACCAGGAGCCGGGCTTCTACGATTGGTTTTACAACGACACGCTCCATCCGAACGCGAACGGGTACAAGCTCATGGCGGACTGCATCCTCGCGCTGATGGACCGCATTGACAAAGAGGCGGAGACGGACGCCGCTGTGGACGTAGACTCCATTACGGCGGTGACGTCCGATTCCTACGAGGGGATCAAGATGATCGACTCTTCGACGTCTCCGGAATCCGATCCGGCGATCAGTGCCATCCAGGCGGGCGGGTTCGGCGGCACGGACGCGGCTGTCCCGACGTATCAGTATTTGTATAATGGGAAAGCGGGAGAGAAATGGTTTCCGAACAACTGGATGCACGACGTGAGCGCATCCAACGAGCCTTTGACAGTCGAGGTCAACTGCCAGACGTTCATGCTCGTATACAAAGAGACGAGCGAGAGCGCGTACGGCGCGGCGGACCTGTATGTGGACGGCGTGAAAAAATCCACGCTGAGCTGCTTTAATAATTCCGGTTGGAACAACGGCAAGGTATGCGTTGCGCTGCAGGAGAAGACGTCCGCGCCGCACAAGATCGAGTTGAAGATGAAGGAAGGGGACGAGAATAAGAAGTTCACCTTATACGCGATCGGGTACCAGACGGACGCGGCGGCGGCAGATCCCGCGCCGGGGAACGTGAAGTCCCTGATCGGGGCCATCGGCGAGGTGACGTACGACGACGCGTGCAAGGCGAAGATCGACGCGGCAAGGGAAGCATACGACAAGCTGACGGACGCGCAGAAGGCGCTCGTTGGGAATTACCAGGCGCTGACGGACGCGGAGGCGAAGTACCAGAGCCTTGCCCCGGCCAAGAAAGTTGATATCAAGGGAGCTTCCGTCGGCAAGATCGCGGATCAGTATTATACGGGCAAGGCGAAGAAGCCGTCCGTTTCCGTGACGTTCCAGGGAAAAGCGCTAAAAGCGGGCGCGGACTATGCGGTAAGCTACAAGAACAACACGAAGATCGGGACGGCGGCCGCTGTGGTCAAGGGGATCGGTGCTTATGAGGGCGAGATTTCCGCGACATTCCAGATCACAGTCAAAAAGAACGCGGGCTACACGGTCGGGAATTACAAATACAAGATCACGGACGCTAAGACGAACGGGAAGGGAACCGTCTCTCTGGTCGGAGTCGCGAACAAGAAGGCCGCGTCCCTCAAGGTGGCGGATACGGTCGCGATCGGGGGCAAGAAGTTCCAGATCACGTCGATCGGCAGCGGCGCGTTCTCAGGATGCGGCAAGGCGGCGAGCGCGACGGTCGGGAAGAACGTTTCCAAGATCGGCGCGAAAGCGTTCCTCAACTGCAAGAAATTAAAGAAGATCGCCATCAAAAGCACGAAGCTGAAATCCGTGGGCGCGAAGGCGTTTTCGGGTATCAGCAAGAAAGCGTCCATCAAGGTCCCGAAGAGCAGGCGGAAGGCTTATCAGAAGCTGCTTGCCAAGAAGGGGCAGGCGTCCGGCGTTAAGATCGTGAAATGACAGGGCAGCCGCGAGGCTGAACTCATGCGGGCGGGCAGGGGGAAGGGCGAAAGCCGCCCCCTGCCGTCTTTGCATCCCAAGGGGAAGCAGGCGGGGTGGAACCGTTTAAGGAAGCGATGGGGAGGCCTTAAAGGCCGATCCGCCGCAAAAAGAGGAGGAGAGCTTAGATGAGGAAAATCAGGAAATGGATCGGGATCTGCGGCATGGCGGCTGCCCTGGCGATGGCCCTGCCGCGCCCGGCGGCGGAAGCGGCCTCGTACCGATACGACGCCGCGTCGAACACGTATACGCTTTCGGTGAAAAGCGGCGCGAATATCACGGACAAGCTGCAGGAGGCGCTGGATACGGCGGTCGGGACGCCGAAAAAGCAGGCGGTCGTCGTGATCCCGAAAGGCAGCTATAAGATCAACCTGGTCCGGATCGACGCGTCCTATGTGACGGTCCGGGCGGACGGGGCGGCCATCTCATTCGCGGGCAGCGGCACAGGCGGGCAGTATATGCTGAAAGAGACGGCGGACACGGCCGGGGTAAGGATTTCCGGCGGCACATGGGACGGAAAAGGAAAAGCGGCGATCGCGTTCCAGTTCAGCGGGAACTGCGCGACGAAGGACTTCACGGCCGAGGACTGCGCCGTGAAGAATTGCAGGCAGTATAACGTGCGGGTATCGAACGGGAAGGGCGTCACGTTCCGCAACGTGCGCTTTTCGGGGGCCAATTACGGGATGGCGGTGCAGGATTCCAAGGACGTCCATCTGGAAGGCTGCTTCGCTTCTGGAAATACGTTTGGTTATGCGCTTGCCGACCTCAAAGGGAAGAATACGATGAAGGACTGCTCCTGCTCGCAGAACAAGACCGACGGCCTGCAGGCCAAGAACACGGGGACAGTGATAGAGGTCGAAGGCGGGAAGTACGAGAAGAACGGAAAGAACGGGATATCCATGACGACGGGCGCGGTTCTGCATTTAAGCGGCGCGGACATATCGGGGAACCATGCGAACGGGATATCTCCGGTCGGATCGAAACCGACCAAGACGGTGCTGACGGCGGAAGACTGCAAGTTCAACAAGAACGGGAGGCACGGCATCGCGGCGGACAAGTACGTAAGCGTGACGGTCAAGGATTGTGAGGCCAACGAGAATAAGGCGAACGGGATCTTTTTAAACCACGGGTGCAGCGCGGGGACGATCGAGGACTGCACGGCGAACGGGAACAAGGGCGGATCCGGCATCCTGATCCAGAACAAGTCGACGGTGGGGAGCATCGAGGGCTGCACGGCCAACCGGAACAACCTGGGGATCTCGGTCAAGGACGCGAAGGCGACCGTGGAAGACTGCGTCGCGGACAAGAACAAGAAGCACGGGTTTGAGATCGCGACCACGAACGCCAAGTCGAAGGACGCGGACAAGGCGGTCAGCATCAAGAATTGCGAGGCTTGCGGGAACAAGGCGGACGGGATGTGCGTGACGGAGAAAAAGACGGTCGTCATCACGAAGACGAAGATCAAGGACAACGGGCAGAGCGGCATTGAGAGCAAGGGGAAGCTCTTGCACGTCAAGGGCGCGGGCAACGTGATCTCCGGGAACGGGAAGTACGGCGTGTACTGCAACGGCGGGAAGATGCGCGTGGAAGGCGCGTCCCTTTCCAATAACAAGACGGCCGGGGCGGCGTTTGTGAACAAGACCTCCGGATCCTGCACGGGCGCGAAGATCTCAGGCTCCGGCATCGGGATCATGGCGCATTCGGGAGCGTCCTTATCAAAGGTTGACAAGAATGTCGTGACAGGCTGCACGCAGGCGGGCATTTCCTGCACCAGCGGCGATGGCGGGAGTTCTAAGATCTCGCAGATGAAGGGCAACAAGCTGGACAACCCGAAGGCGGCCTACGAGGTCCGCGCGTCCGGGGGATCCACCCTGCCTTCCGGCGTGCAGCCCTATCAGCGGCCGAAGCTTTCAGAAAGCGTCAAAGCGGGCAAGAAGGACGTGAGCGGGACGACCGGGCTGTCCGGGAAAAAGATCAAGGTCAAGGTCGGGACGGCAAAGGCGAAGGCCGTAAAGACCGGGCAGGACGGGAGCTTCAGCGTGAAAGCGGCCAGGAAGCTGAAGAAAGGCACGAAGATCCAGATCGAGTATTCCGACCCGGGCAAGAACACGTTCGTCTCGGAATACGAGGTGAGGTAAGCGCAGCTGTTCAGCATCTCCAGTGTTGACAAGGGAAAAAAAGAAAGATATACTATAGGAAACGACAAGGATATTTGGCGTTTGCCATAGCGCTGACGCAAGGGATCGGCGTACATTAAAACAGAAGAGCAAAAGAGATCGCCCGGCGGCGTGGGCTGGCCGCGGGGCGGCATATGTTTGCGGGGAGGGGATCCATGAAATGTCCGTATTGCGGCAGTGACAATACCAGGGTCATTGACTCAAGGCCGGCGGATGATAATTATTCCATCCGCAGGAGGCGGCTTTGCGACGACTGCCAGAAGCGTTTCACCACGTATGAGAAGGTGGAGACGATCCCGCTGATCGTCATCAAGAAAGACAATAACAGGGAGCAGTACGACCGCTCGAAGATCGAGGCCGGGATCCTGCGCGCCTGCCACAAGCGTCCGGTGTCAGCGGACAAGATCAACGCGCTTGTGGACGAAGTGGAGGTCGAGGTGTTCGGCCGGGAAGAGAAGGAGATCTCCAGCGCGGAGATCGGGGAATTTGTCATGAAGCGGCTCCAGGACTTAGATCCGGTCGCATACGTGCGGTTTGCGTCCGTATACCGGGAGTTTAAGGACGTGAACACCTTCATGGACGAGTTAAAGAAAATATTGGATCAATAGGATTTGCGGTATGTTGGAACGTTTTTACCCCGATGAATACCTGGATTCGGCTTACGGGATCGAATACGGGCGTATGTACCGGGAGGGATACCGGGGCATTATTTTTGACATAGACAACACGCTGGTGCCGCACGGTGCCCCGGCGGACGGTCGGGCGAAGCGGCTGTTCTGCCAGTTAAGGGAGCTGGGCTACCAGTGCTGCCTGCTGTCCAACAACAAGGAGCCGCGCGTGCGGACGTTCAACGACGGGGTGCAGGCGCAGTATATTTTCAAGGCAGGCAAGCCGAAGGTCTCCGGCTATAGCCGCGCGATGGAGCTGATGGGGACGGATCCGGGCAATACGTTTTTTGTCGGGGATCAGATCTTTACGGATATCTACGGGGCGAACCGGGCAGGCATCCATACGATCTTAACGAAACCGATCCACCCCAAGGAAGAGATACAGATCGTGCTAAAGAGGCGGCTGGAGAAGATCGTGCTGTATTTTTATCAAAGGAGAAAGGGAGGAAGATCATGAAAGTAGCAATTGGGAACGACCATGCGGCGACGGATCTGAAGATGGAGGTTATGGAGTACGTCAAGAGCCTGGGGCATGAAGTCATAAATTTTGGGACGGACGGGCATGAGAGCTGCAATTATCCGGAATACGGGGAGAAAGTGGCGCGCGCCGTGGCGGCCGGGGAAGCGGACTGCGGCGTTTTGCTCTGCGGCACGGGGGTCGGGATATCCTTAGCGGCCAACAAGGTGAAGGGGATCCGCTGCGGCGTCTGCTCGGACACGACGACGGCCCATCTGATCAAGGAACACAACAACGCGAACATCATCGCCATGGGGGCCCGGATCGTCGGGAGCGAGCTTGCGAAGGACATCGTGAAGACTTATCTCGAAGCGGAGTTTATGGGCGGCAGGCACCAGACCAGGATCGACATGATCCATAAAATTGAAGAAGGGCAGCAGTAAAAGGTTGAAAAATCTTCCATTATAGTATAAAATAAAGAGACGCCAAGGGAAGAGATTGGCCCAATTGCAGTTTAAGGAGGAAATTAGATGATTTCAGCAGGAGATTTTAGGAACGGCATTACGATCGAGTTGGATAATAATATTTACCAGATTATCGAATTCCAGCATGTGAAGCCTGGGAAGGGGGCTGCGTTCGTCAGGACGAAGCTGAAGAATATCAAGAACGGCGGGGTCGTAGAGAAGACGTTCCGCCCGACGGAAAAATGCCCGCAGGCGCGGATCGACCGGGCGGATATGCAGTATTTGTATTCCGACGGCGACCTGTACCACTTCATGGACGTTGAGACGTATGAGCAGATGGCGATGGATTCGGAGGCGATCGGGGACGCGCTGAAGTTCGTGAAGGAGAACGAGATGGTCAAGATGTGCTCCCACAACGGAAGCGTGTTCGCAGTGGAGCCGCCGCTGTTCGTGGAGCTTCAGGTCACGGAGACGGAGCCGGGCTTTAAGGGCGACACGGCGACGGGCGCGAACAAGCCCGCGGTCGTGGAGACAGGGGCGACCGTATACGTGCCGCTGTTCGTGGAGCAGGGCGATGTGATCAAGATCGATACGAGGACGGGAGAATACCTGTCCAGGGTATAGCCGGCGCGCCGCGGCCGGGACGCGGCATCCGCGATTGGATTCGTACGTTACAGTTCAGCCATGCATGGGCTGAACCGTAACGTTTTTATCATAATAGGGAAATCATGGATTTCAAAATCATGGATTTCATAAGGAGGCATGGAAAATGAAGAAACCTACGTTGGTGATCTTAGCTGCGGGCATGGGAAGCCGCTACGGGGGATTAAAGCAGATTGACCCGATGGACAGGCAGGGGCATATTATCATGGATTTTTCAATCTACGACGCGATGGAGGCGGGCTTTGGGAAAGTCGTCTTCATCATCAAAAAGGCCAACGAGGCGGCCTTCCGGGAGAGCATCGGGGACCGCGTGTCGAAGAAGATCCCCGTGGAATATGTGTTCCAGGAGTTAGAAAAGCTGCCGGAAGGGCATAAGCCGCCGGAAGGGCGGGAGAAGCCGTTTGGGACGGGACACGCGATCTTGTGCTGCAAGGATGTGCTGGACGGCCCGTTCGCGGTCATCAATGCGGACGATTATTACGGGAAGCACGCGTACCGCGCGATCTACGATTATCTGACGAGCCATGAGGACGATGAGAAATACCGCTATGCGATGGTGGCCTATACGCTGCGGAACACGCTGACGGACAACGGCCATGTGGCGCGGGGCATCTGCGAGACGGATGCGGACGGGTTCTTGGCGGCCATCCATGAGCGCACGCACATTGAGAAGCGCGGGGACAAGGCCGTTTATACGGAGGACGACGGCGCGACCTGGCACGAGGTCAGCCTGGACAGCACGGTGTCCATGAATATCTGGGGCTTTTCTAAGAGCGTCGTCGGGGAGCTGGAGAAGGGCTTTGCGAAGTTCCTGGAAGAAGAGCTGCCGCAGAACCCGTTAAAGGCGGAATATTACCTGCCGATCGCCGTGGACGGGATGCTGAAGGAAGGGAAGGCGAGCGTGCAGGTGCTGACTTCCCAGGATAAATGGTACGGCGTGACGTACAAGGAGGACAAGCAGATGGTGGTAGACGCCATCGCGAAGTTAAAGGAGCAGGGCGCGTATCCGGAGGAATTTTAAGGACGGCGGCAGAGAAGGAAGGCGGAAGCAGAACAGGAGGGAATGGTCATGGCAATTTTAGTAACGGGCGGGGCGGGCTACATCGGGAGCCATACCTGCATTGAGCTGATCCATGCGGGGTACGACGTGGTCGTGGTCGATAATTTGGCAAATTCCAGCGAAGAGGCGATCCGAAGGGTCGAGAAGATCGCCGGGGCCTCCATACCGTTTTACCAGACGGACATCCGGGACAGGGAAGGGCTGGAAAAAGTGTTTTCCGGGGAAAAGATCGACAGCGTGATCCATTTCGCGGGATTGAAAGCCGTCGGGGAATCGGTGAGAAAGCCGCTGGAATATTACCAGAACAACATCTCGGGGACGCTGGTTCTATGCGACGTGATGCGTGCCCATGGGGTGAAGGACATCATCTTTTCTTCCTCCGCGACGGTCTACGGCGATCCGGCTGTCATTCCGATCACGGAAGAATGCCCCAAGGGGAAGATCACGAACCCGTATGGGCAGACGAAGGGGATGCTCGAACAGATTCTGACGGACTTCCATGTGGCGGACCCGGAATGGAACGTGGTCCTGCTCCGTTACTTCAACCCGATCGGCGCGCATGAGAGCGGGATCATCGGGGAGGACCCCAAGGGGATCCCAAACAACCTCGTGCCATATATCGCGCAGGTTGCGGTCGGAAAGCTGGAATGCTTAGGCGTGTTCGGGGACGACTACGACACGCCGGACGGGACGGGGGTGCGCGATTACATCCATGTTGTGGATCTGGCGAAGGGCCATGTGAAGGCGTTAAAGAAGATCGAGGAAAAGGCGGGCGTCTGCATTTACAACCTGGGGACGGGGAACGGCTACAGCGTCCTCGACGTCGTGAAGGCGTATGAGAAGGCGTGCGGGAAGAAGATCCCTTATGAGATCAAGCCAAGGCGCGCCGGGGACATCGCGACCTGCTATGCCGATGCCTCCAAAGCGAAGCGGGAGCTTGGCTGGGAAGCGGAATACGGCATTGACAGGATGTGCGAGGATTCCTGGAGATGGCAGAGCATGAATCCGGATGGGTACAGAAGCTAAAAGGGCCGGGCTGCCCCGGCT
>CANQTH010000075.1 GCA_947626795.1 uncultured Lachnospiraceae bacterium | reverse complement strand
GAAACACAGATGGTTTTTCAATTGTAAATGTATATCAGAGGACCGGCATACTACCCACCATCATGCCAGAAGCCTCAGAACGCGGAGCAGATGCTGAATTTCCTGGACGAGACGACGATGGCCGGATACGAGAAGCTCTTGGAGACGAGCGACAATTACCGGAACGACGTGGAAGAGATGAACCGAATGATGCGGGAATTCGCGGACGAGAGCGAGCAGCTCCGGGCGAACATCGACGGGATCAAGGAAGCGATCTCAGCCGTGAACATCGCCGTGGATGAGAGCGCGAAGGGCGTCGTGAACGTGACGGAGATGTCGGTGGACTTAACGCACCGCGTGGGCGACATCGGGCATGAGGCCAATTCCAACATGGGCATTGCCAGCAAGCTGAATGAAGAAGTGAACAAGTTCACGCTGGAATAGGGAACCGATCCCCCAGATAAAAATGGCGGCCATTGCGGCCGCCATTCCCATGCCTGGGCGATCATTCGATCGTGATATATTTCTTTTCTTCCACTGCCGGGACTTCCTTCTTCGGGATGGACAGCCTCAAGACGCCGTTCTCGAAGTTCGCGCGGATATCGTCCTGCGTGACGTTCTTGCCAACATAGAACGTGCGCTTGCAGCTTCCCATATAGCGCTCCCGGCGGACGAACTTGCCATTCTCGTCCTTTTCGTCCTTCTCCGTATTCTTCTCAGCGGAGATGGTGAGGTAGCCGTCCTTGACGTCCGCTTTCAAGTCCTGTTTCTCAAAACCCGGAAGCTCCACTTCCATCTGGTAGGAATCCCCCAGGTCGCGGATATCCGTGGACATATAGGACATCTGGTTCATCCGGCCAAAGGATGGCTGGAGCATATCATGGAACATATCGTCAAAAGAATCGTTGAAAAAATCGTTGCTCAGATTGTGATGAAAGATACTCGGTACTAACATATGTCATTCCTCCTTTTTGTTTGTGCCTCTTTTTCTTTGTTCTAGGTGTACTATAACACCTATTGTTAGCACTGTCAAGAGGTGAGTGCTAATTTTTTAAAATTTTTTTCAGAAAGCGGAGAGAAGGGCCGGGCTTATCCTTATCTATGCCCAAAAAAGGCGCGCGCGATACGCCTGCGGCTTAAGGTTTTTCTTAGCGTTTCCCTTGACAAATACCCCCCGTGTGATAAAATTTTAATGATCAATGCCTGAAAGCGCGGGTTTTTGCGCTTCGCATGAAAGCAGGCAGTTTAGGAGGATAAGAAAATGGCAGCACCATATAACCACAGGGCGTTAGAAGAGAAATGGCAAAAGATCTGGGACGAGGAAAAGGCGTTCGCGGCGACCGACGACTATTCCAAGCCGAAATATTATGCGTTGGTAGAATTTCCGTATCCGTCCGGCCAGGGCCTCCACGTCGGGCATCCAAGGCCGTATACCGCGTTGGACATCGTAGCGAGGAAACGCAGGATGCAGGGGTACAACGTGCTTTATCCGATGGGATGGGACGCGTTCGGGCTTCCGACCGAGAATTACGCCATCAAGAATAAGATTCATCCTAAGGTTGTCACGGAGAATAACGTCAAGCGTTTCAAGGCCCAGCTCCATGGCCTCGGCTATTCGTTTGACTGGGACAGGGAGGTCAACACGACCGACCCGGGCTATTACCGCTGGACGCAGTGGATCTTCTTAAAATTATTCAAGGCGGGGCTGGCGTATAAATCAGAAATGCCGATCAACTGGTGTACGTCCTGCAAGGTGGGCCTTGCGAACGAGGAAGTGGTGAACGGCGTCTGCGAGCGGTGCGGCTCCCCGGTCGTGCGCAGGGTCAAGAGCCAGTGGATGCTAAAGATCACGGATTACGCGGAAAAGCTGTTGGACGGCTTGAACGACGTCGATTACATCGAGCGCGTGAAGGTTTCCCAGCGGAACTGGATCGGCAAGAGCCAGGGCGCGGAAGTGGATTTCCCGATCGCGGGCAAGGACGAGAAGCTGACGGTCTACACGACAAGGCCGGACACGCTCTTTGGCGCGACTTATATGGTCGTTTCCCCGGAGCATCCGGCGCTGGATAAATATAAGGAAGAGATCGGGAACTGGGACGAGATCCTTGCATACCGCGAGCAGGCGGCGCGCAAGTCGGATTTCGAGCGTTCCGAGCTGGCAAAAGAGAAGACGGGCGTGCAGGTTGACGGATTGACGGCCATCGACCCGGTCAACGACAAGGAGATCCCCATCTGGGTGTCCGACTACGTATTGATGAGCTACGGGACGGGCGCGATCATGGCCGTTCCGGCGCACGACACCAGAGACTGGGAGTTCGCGAAGAAATTCAACCTTCCGATCATCGAGGTCGTGGCAGGCGGGGAAGACGTGCAAAAAGAGGCTTATACGGACGTCGCGACCGGGAAATTGGTCAATTCCGGGTTCTTAGACGGCTTAGAGGTGGCGGAAGCGAAGAAGAAGATCATCGGCTTCCTGGAAGAGAAAGGCATCGGGCGGGGCAAGACGAACTTCAAGCTGCGCGACTGGGTATTTTCCCGCCAGCGGTACTGGGGCGAGCCGATCCCGATCGTGCATTGCGAAAAATGCGGGTACGTGCCTTTGCCGGAAGACGAGCTTCCGTTGGAGCTTCCGGAAGTGGACAGCTATATGCCGACGGACAACGGCGAATCCCCGCTGGCGGCGATGGAGGATTGGGTAAACACTTCCTGCCCGTGCTGCGGCGGCCCGGCGAAGCGGGAGACGGACACGATGCCGCAGTGGGCCGGGTCCTCCTGGTATTTCCTGCGTTATACCGACCCCAAGAACGACAAAGCCTTAGCGAGCAGGGAAGCCTTAGAATACTGGCTCCCGGTCGACTGGTACAACGGCGGCATGGAGCATACGACGCTGCATCTTCTCTATTCCCGTTTCTGGCACCGCTTTTTGTATGACCAGGGCGTCGCGCCGACGCCGGAGCCGTACCAGAAGCGTACGTCCCACGGCATGATCCTGGGGGAGAACGGCGAGAAAATGTCGAAATCGCGCGGGAACGTCGTGAACCCGGACGATATTGTCATGGATTACGGCGCGGACACGCTCCGGACGTACGAGATGTTCATCGGCGCGTTTGACCTAAGCGCGTCCTGGTCGGAAAACGGCGTGAAGGGCTGCCGCAGGTTCTTAGAGCGCGTGTGGAAGCTGCAGGACATCCTGGCGGACGGCGACGGCTACCGCGCGGAATTTGAGACGAAGATGCACCAGTTGATCAAAAAGGTAAGTTCCGATTATGAGAATCTGAAGTACAATACGGCGATCGCCGCGATGATGACGATCTTAAATGATTTTTCCAAGGCCGGGAGCATCAGCCGCGGGGAATTTCGGACGTTTTTGATCCTGCTCAATCCGGTCGCGCCGCATATCACGGAAGAATTGTGGGAGATCTGCGGGTACGGCGGGCGGATCTATCAGCAGGAATGGCCGCGGCATGACGAAGCCAAGACGGTGGAAAATACCGTGGAGCTTGCCGTGCAGATCAATGGCAAGATGCGCGCGACGGTGAAGCTTCCGGTGGACGCACAAAAAGACGAGGCGATCGCGGCCGGGAAAGCCGCGCTCGGGGATAAATTGTCCGGGAATGTCATAAAAGAGATCTACGTCCCGGGCAGGATCATCAATATCGTGGCAAAATAGGCGGCCCTATCGGAACGTTTGGCGGGCGCAGGCGCTTGCCGCAAGACAGAAGGAAAACAGAAGATCCTGACAAAAATATGTCTGCCCTGGGACGTCCTGGATGAGACGTCTCAGGGCAGTCCGTTTCCCTGCAGGGGCAGCTTAGCGTCGCATGCCGCGCATCATTTTTAAGGTCAGCTCTGCATCTCGGCAGGAGCCGCTTAGCGTCGCATGCCGCGCATCATTTTCAGGATCAGCTTCGCTTCTCATCAGGGGCCGCTTAGCGTCGCATACCGCGCATCATTTTTAAGATCAGGTCCGCTTTCCGCTGTTCCTGCGGCGGCATGCCCTGCTTTAGCGCCTCGATGATGAGGCTTTGCTCGGAGTCGGAGAAGCGGACTCCCTCTTTTTGGAAGGATTCCGAAGCGTTTTTCAACGAAGCCGCCATATCCTTCGGGGTCGATGGGATCCCCTGGCTGCTCTGCGCAAGCTCCATGAGGAATTGGAGCTTTTCCGGCGAAATGCCGGAAAGCCCCAGGTTTTTCCATAAATCTTGTGGGTTCATAACATTCCTTTCTGCCTTTTTGCCCGCGGCGCGCAGATCTTCGCGAACGCCGCGGGGACGTCCCGCAGGCGGCTTACGGGAACGCCGTCCCGTAGGAAGAGAACACCTGCAGGAAATTGAGGGCGTTGTCGATCATTTCTTTTTCCCGGTCCGTGCAGTAGTCCCGGATGGCCGAGAGCATCTGTACGGGAGCTTCTTCCGCGTCTTCCTCCCCGGAACACATCCGCAGGTTGTTCTCCGGGTTTTGGAACAAGGCCATCGTGCGCAACAATTCCATGAGCTTTACGGTCATCGCGATGTTTTTCTGCCGCGGGGCCTCCAGATAGGGGATGGCCGCCTTCATCATCTCAAGATGCCGATCCTGGATCAAGGTATCAATCGCTTCCATCGCATCACCTTTTTTCTTTCAATTTATGAAAAAGGGCGGAAGGATATGAAGAGAAAATTTTTTCTAGCCTTATAAGGATACTTATGCTAAAATGGTATCAAGGCATAAGGATTTCCGCCCGCGACGCGCGGCGGGAGAAAAAATGACGCAAGGAGGCAGTATTATGAGCAGCTATCAGGCAGAGACAATATGCATCCAATCCGGCTGGCATCCGAAGAAGGGCGAGCCGCGCGTGCTTCCCATTTACCAAAGCACGACGTTTAAGTACGACACGAGCGACCAGATGGGGCGGCTGTTCGACTTGGAAGACAGCGGGTATTTTTATACGAGGCTGCAGAATCCGACGAACGACGCGGTCGCGGAGAAGATCTGCGAGCTGGAGGGCGGGGCGGCGGCGATGCTGACCTCTTCCGGGCAGGCGGCGAATTACTACGCCGTGTTCAATATCTGCGAGGCAGGAGGGCATATCGTATGCTCATCCGCGCTGTATGGCGGGACGTTCAACCTGTTTGGGGCGACGTTGAAAAAGCAGGGGATCGACTGCACCTTCATCGACCCGGACGCCCCCGAGGAAGAGATCGCGAAGGCGTTCCGGCCGAATACGAAGGCCTTATTTGCGGAGACGATCTCCAATCCGGCCCTGGTGGTCCTCGATATCGAAAAGTTCGCGAGGGTCGCGCACAGCCACGGCGTCCCGCTGATCGTGGACAACACGTTCGCGACGCCGATCAACTGCCGCCCGTTTGAATGGGGCGCGGACATCGTGACGCATTCCACCACGAAATACATGGACGGCCACGCCGTGTCCGTGGGCGGCTGCATCGTGGACAGCGGCAATTTTGACTGGGAGGCCCATGCGGACAAATATCCGGGCCTGACGAAGCCGGATCCCACGTACCATGGCATCGTCTATACGGAAAAGTTCGGCAAGGGGGCATATATCACGAAGGCGACGTCTCAGATCATGCGTGACTTAGGCTCCATCCAGTCCCCGCAGAACGCGTTCCTGTTAAACTTAGGCTTGGAGACGCTGCACCTTCGGATGCCGCGCCATTGCGAGAACGCGCAAAAAGTCGCGGAATATCTGGATCGGCACGAGAAAGTGGCGTGGGTGAATTTCGCCGGGCTAAAGAGCAATAAGTACCACGCGCTGGCGGAAAAGTATATGCCGAACGGCACTTGCGGCGTCATTTCTTTCGGCTTGAAGGGCGGGCGGGACGTGTCCGTGGGGTTCATGGACAAATTGAAGATGATCGCGATCGTTACCCATGTGGCGGACGCGCGCACCTGTGTGCTTCATCCCGCGAGCCATACCCACAGGCAGATGACGGACGAACAGCTCAAAGAAGCGGGCGTGGCGCCGGATCTGATCCGCCTTTCCGTGGGGATCGAGAACGCGCAGGACATCATTGGCGATCTGGAACAGGCATTGGAAACGATATAAACCTATTTGACATTGGAGGAAATGGATATGAGAAAAATACTGTTTGCAGCATCTGAATGTGTACCTTTTATTAAGACCGGGGGATTGGCCGACGTGTGCGGGGCGCTTCCAAAAGAATTTGACAAGAACGACTGGGATATCCGGGTGGTCATCCCGAATTATTCCTGCATCCCGGAAAAATGGCGGAACCAATTTGAATATGTGACGCATTTTTATATGAACTGCGGCAGCTATATTCAAAATAAATACGTCGGCGTCCTGCAGTATAAGCTGGACGGCATTACATATTACTTCATCGACAACCAGGAATATTTTAACTGCTTCCTTCCGTATGGGGATATCCGGTTCGACATTGAGAAATTCATATTTTTTGACAAAGCCGTGCTGTCCATGCTCCCTCTGATCAATTTCCAGCCGCAGATCATCCATTGCCACGATTGGGAGACGGGCTTCATCCCGGTATATCTGAGGACGGAGTTCCAGGGCGATATGTTTTTCTGGGGGATGAAATCCATCATCACGATCCACAACCTGAAGTTCCAGGGGATCTGGGACGTAAAGACCATCAAGGGCTTAACGGGATTCCCGACGGACTTGTTCGTGCCGGATAAGCTGGAATTTAAGAAGGACGCGAATATGCTGAAAGGCGGCCTCGTATATGCGGATTACATCACGACGGTCAGCGACACGTACGCCCAGGAGATCCAGACGGATTATTACGGCGAGGGCCTAAACGGGCTGCTTTCCGCAAGGCACATGGATATGCAGGGCATCGTCAACGGGATCGATTACGGGGTTTATAACCCGGCGACCGACGATAAGATCTATGTCAATTACGACGCTTCCAACCACAGGAAGAAGAAGGCGGCGAACAAGGAGAGGCTCCAGCAGGATCTGGGGCTTGCGGTAGATAAGAAGCGTTACATGATCGGGCTGATCTCACGCCTGACGGATCAGAAGGGGCTGGATCTGATCAATTTCGTGATCGAGCGCATCATCGACGATTATACCCAGCTCGTCGTCATCGGGACGGGCGACAGCCAGTATGAGAATATGTTCCGGCATTTCGCATGGAAATACCCGGATAAGATTTCCGCGAATATCTGTTATTCGGACGATCTGGCGCACAAGCTCTATGCGGCGGCGGACGCGTTTTTGATGCCGTCCCGGTTCGAGCCGTGCGGCCTTACGCAGATGATCTCCTTCCGCTACGGCACGATCCCAATCGTGCGTGAGACGGGCGGCTTAAAAGACACGGTGCAGGCGTACAACGAGTATGACAACGTGGGCGACGGGTTCTCCTTCACGAATTACAACGGGGAGGAAATGCTCAAGGTCATCAACTATTCCAAGCAGATCTTCTTCGATAAGAAGCGCCAGTGGAACCAGATGATCGACCGCGCGATGGCGAACGACTATTCCTGGAACGCGTCGAAGTTCCGTTACGAGGGGCTGTACAAATATCTGATGGGAGAATGCTGATCGTACAGTTTGGCTCAGGACTTTGCGCTTGCTGCAAAGTCCGTAAGAATGTGTAAATTTTGCCAAGTGGGAATCCGGCTCTTTGCCGAAGGCAAACTTGAAATGAGCCGGATTCCATAACTGTGAAGCCGGAAGTCTGAACGGTTACTGCTGACAAAAGGATATGGATATGGAACGGAAAATGGGGCTTGCCCGCGCGAAGAAAAGCAGGGCAGGCCCCATTTGATCCGAAGACGCCCGCGAAAGGGCTCAGACAGCGTCCTGCTCTTCCAGAAGGCGCTGCATATAGCCGTAGAGGCATTTTTTACTGTCTTCGTTCAGCTCGTCATAGAGCTTTTTTATTTTTGCGTCCAGCGGGGCGTCCGTTTCCAGGAACATGGGGCCCGCGCCTTCCAGTATCCAGTCCGGGCTGGCATGGAACGTCCGGCAGATGTCGGAGAGGACGCGCTCGGTCAGGGAGATGCGCCCTGTCTCAATATTCCCGAGATTGGAACGTGACAGATTGATTTCCCTTGAAAATTCATCAAGCGTTAAGTGAAGGATGTTTTTCCGCAAGTGGCGGATGCGTTCATAAGGTTTCATGCGTAAGGCGCTCCCGAAAAAATTTCATGCCGTCCGTTCAATCGCCGCTTTCTAGCAGCGCATATACAGGGACGTCCAGGATCTTGGAAAAATAAAGAAGCTCAAAATCAGGGACGACCCTGGCCCCTGTCTCGATCCGGCTGATGGCCGCCTGGTTCAAGTTAAGCCCCGCAAGCTGGATCTTGGCGGCAAGCTGTTCTTGCGACAATCCCGCCGCTTCCCGCAAAAGACGTATCTTCGGGCCGGAAACATTGCATTTCCCGTCCTCATATTTATACAATTTCATGATCAGATTCTCCATTTGCATCGTTGCCTAAGACCTGACAGCCGCTCAAGACTCGTCCGCGGCTTTTTCTATCTGATAAAGTATCTTGACTGTAACACAAGTATTTTCTAATAATTATTTCAAAGATGAATAGAAAAGATCATGAATTTAAGAAAAAACTTTCAAAATTGCTATTTACAAGAAAAATCCATCTCAATAATGCTTGACAAAAGCGTTAAGAAAAAATAAAATGATTGTAGCAAGAAAAATAAAAGATCAAAAAATAAGAAAGGAAAAAGACATGAGAACACAGATCAAAACAAAATTTATGGAAACAGGGAAAAAATGGATCTTGGCGGCGGTGCTGGCACTGTTGGCGGCCGTGTGGATTGGGGAGATCCCGGCGTCGGCGGCGGACAGGACGCTGCAGAACAAGAAATGGGCAAGCGGGGAAGGCGGAGTCTTTGTGGATAGCGACAAGGACGGCGCGCGGGATTCTTTCCAAAGCAACGGAATCGCTTATTACAAGCTGAAAATCCCAAAACAGGGCTATATCATCGTGGACGTGAAGACCTCGGCTCTCCCCGGACAAAAGGAATACGATGATCACGATAGGGAGGAATGGGAGAATGATCCAGAGCCATGGAATAACGAGGAATATGAAAAACCAATCTGGCATACAGAGGTAAAAGTGCTTGATTCCAAGAAAAAAGGAAGGTTATATTTTGATAATGAGATATCCCTGGAAAATAAGGTAAAAAAGAATTATACATTTTCCGTGGCGGTGAAAAAAGGGACCTACTACCTGGCAGTGGACAGCGAGCAGAAATATAAGATCCGCTATCAATTTACCCCGGTGGCAAAGGTTGATAAGGCCGGGAAGAGCTTTAAGAAGGCACCGGCCTTAAAAAAAGGAAAGACGGTAAAGAGCCTGTATTTTGGGGAAGAGTACACCCATCAATATTATAAGATAAAACTCACAAAAAAATCGAAAGTGACCTTATCCTTTGATTTCAGCAAACTCAAAGCCACAGATGGGGCGGGCTTGTCAGATGATGATGCAAGCGTCTCCTTATTTGTAAAAAAGGGAAATGACTATTGGTGGGTTATCAACAATAAGGGAAAGGCAAGCAATAAAGATATAGCGATTTGGTGGGATATGTCCGGGAAAGAGAAACACACATGGACGCTTCCGAAAGGGACGTATTACGTGCGCATATGGTCCAGCATAACGACGGGATATTATACGATGACATGGAAATAAAAGCAACAGGCATGGAAGGAGAGCTTTAAGATGAGATGCAAAAGCTTGATATGCTTGGGATTGGCGGCAGCGATAGCGTGTCCGCCAATTTCCTTAAAAGCGTCGGGAACGGGCTTGCCGCAGGAGGCCATATCTGAAAAAACGCAGGAGGGCGGCGCAAGAAGCGTCAGCGGCATGACGATCTCCCAGGATTGGAAATGGCGGTATGATGAAAATTTTGATGGAACGATTGATGTATGTGAATATATGGGACTGCCGGAAAATGGCGTATATGACATCGTGATCCCGGAAACGATAGACGGAAAGACGGTAACGGGGGTCGGATATGCAGGCGAAAGCTTCCAAACGCCGGATAATCGCAAAGTGAAGAGTATCGTCATATTAGCGGACGCATATTTGAGAACGGACGTTTTTAAAGATTTTCAATCGCTGGAAAGTGTTACATTTATGAAAACAGGGAACTCTTATCGTTATTGTTTTAGCGGCTGTACGTCTTTGTCAACGCTGATCTTTGGAGAAAATGCATCCGTAGAATTGGCTGATTTTCCAGATTCTCCCATCCGTGAGATCAGTTTCCTGGAAGGCGTAACAAATGCAGGTATAAGCGGAACGGAAACTTCCATCGGAAATACGGGCAAGGAGAATCTTCTTGCCACCATAAATCTGCCGTCAGGAATAAAATATTTTTGGTGCAGTAATTGTGAGAATCTCTCTACCCTGAATCTTCCGTCCGAAATAGAATCTTTTTCGTGCAGTGATTGTGAAAATCTCTCCGAGCTGAATTGTGAAAAATCCACAGAGGAAATAGAGATGTATCTGAGCAACTGTCCCAAATTGCATATCGCAGTGAAAAATCACGAAAATTATATGCTTGATTACAGCAATACAGGAATTACCAAGATCACGTTGGATGCAGACCGTTTTGGAATATTTGGATGGAGAAAAAATCATCTGAAAAACTGCCCCTATTTAGAAGAGATCGCATTGGAAGGAAGCGACCGATATTATACGTTAAGAGACGGTATGCTATGCTGGCGCGTGGAAGAAGACAGGGAGCATTACGATATTATGGCTTATCCGGCGGGGAAGAGCCAGGCGACAGATTTTGTAATCCCGGAAGATATAAAATGCGTTTATTACGGTGCCTTTGACAGTTGTAAATTTACAACGATCACGATACCGGAAAATATCACGGACGCATGGTATTGGGATTATGATCAGTCCATGCTTAGCGGAACGGATGCGAAGCTCCGGATCGCGCGGGGCAGCGGGGCGGACACGACAGGGGGGGGATGCGGCAAGGCTTGCGGATTATCTTGGGGTATCAGAAGACCGGATCGAGTTCTATTATGGGAATACGTATCGGATTTCTTATGATCTAAGCGGCGGGACAAACGCTCCTGGGAATCCGACGAGCTATCGCGCCGGAGAAGTGAAAAAATTGGGAAATCCTACGCGGAAAGGATATGTTTTCCTGGGGTGGAAGCGGAATGACGTCCCGTGGCATGAAGCGGAAGATTACCGCGATACGACGGCGCGGGAGTGGGGCGAGCCGTTCCAGGATTATGTATTTACCGCTTGCTGGAAAAAAGCGGATGCGGAAGAATCGCCAGCCGCTCCTAAGAAATCCCATGAATTAAGCGGAAAAACAAAATATCAGAAATCCTATGTCCCCGATCAAAGCTTTTATCTTGCGGTATCTTCCGGGACGGGGGCGAAATTATCGTATGATTCAAGCAATAAGAAGGTGGCTGCAGTAAACAGCCGGGGGAATGTTTTGCTCAAGGGGATCGGGAAAACGGTCATAACGGTAGTTGCAAAAGAGGATAAAAATTATAAAGCGGCTCAGATAAAGATAACCCTGACGGTAAATCCCCGGAAGCCAGACATCTACTACATAGATCCGAAATCTTCCGGAAAAGCCCGGGTATATTGGAACATCTCCGAGAAGTCGGGCGGGTACCAGATAAGGTATTCTTTGAAAAAGAACATGAAAGGCGCTAAGATCCGGAAGATTTCCGGAGGGAACAAGGACCGCGTGCTGCTAAAAGGATTGAAAAAAGGAAAAACGTATTACGTGCAGGCGCGCGCTTATAAAAAAGCCGATGGAAAGACGTATTACAGCGGGTGGAGCGGCAAAAAAAGCGTAAAGATAAAGAAAAAATAAAAAGG
>CANQTH010000074.1 GCA_947626795.1 uncultured Lachnospiraceae bacterium | reverse complement strand
GTCTTTAGACTCCAGTGCCGGTAACGGGCCCTTATAGGGCCAGAACAAACCACCGGCTAAGCCGGTGGTTATGATTGCAGGAGAGAGCCATGGCGCGTGGGCGGCAGGAATGGAAGCCCCCGGGCGGGAAGGCCGGAATGGGAACAGGACGGGAGAAGGATGCATGGGGAAGCGATATGTATGGAAAAGGCGCTTTGCGGGGCGGACGTCTTTTGACAGAAGAGAAAGCGCATGGAAGCGGACGCTTGTCCTTGGCGGGCTGTGCGCCGCCTTGCTGGCGCTGGCCTTGTTTTTCTTATGGATGGGGAGAGAAGGGGAGCTTGGGTACAGCAGCGATTATGTGGCCATGGCGGAGCTTCCGTCCCAATTGAGCTTTACTTATTATGAGGAAGAGGAATGGAAAGGCGTAATTGAGGGGATCAATGGCGGAGACCTGGGCGGAAAGCTCACGTACGGGAAGCTGCGAAAATTGCTCGACTGCCTTTCAATCCGGGATTATGTGGGGTATGAGGACGGGTTTTTCTGGCAAAACGTCACGAGACCCCAGTGGAACAGCGTTTATGAGCAGGCGCTGGACCTGCTGGACACAGATCATAAAGTCTCCGCGAAAAACCTGGTGTTTTTGACGAAGGACGGGGCGGCGGGGAGCGGTTCTAAGAAGCTGACCCAAAAAGGATATTACGACGTGTCGGAAGGCGTGGATTATTTCCACTATTATGATATGTACCAGGTATATGCGATGGACGGCCGGATCATCGGCGTCAGCAGCGAATGCCAGGCGCGGCTCACCTTCCAGAACGTATTTGTACATAAGGCCGGGGACGGGATGGCCGAGATCCTCTATGAGGGAGAGAAGATCTCCCTGGATATGGAGGGGCTGACGGAGGAGATCGCCGACACGATCTGCGATATTGAATGGAAAGACGGGAATGTCGCGGCTATTTATAAGAAGGAAGACGTGATCTCGGGCAAGGTCTTAAGCTTTGACGAGGAGCAGATCGAGATCTCGGGTTACGGGAAATTGCGGCATAACGGCAGCCTGAAGGTATATAAGACGTATGGGACGGTAGAGGAGCTGGACGAGTCGAAGCTGGTGATCGGAAACCTCCAGGCGGATTTCGTTGTGGCCGGGAAGAAGGTCTGCGGCATCATTTTAAAAGAGCCGCTCGCGATCGAGAAGATACGCGTCCTTTTGCTGAACGGGGAAAACGGGACTTACCATGCGGACCCCATTTTTGCTGTGGACACGGACTGCGTCGTGGCGGCCGGGGGGAAGGAGACGCAGGTAGGCGCGGGGCAGCCCATCGCGGCGTCGAAGTTCCTGAAGAAGAAAGGGACGGATTATGTGAAGATCTCCCCCGAGCAGCCGGAGGGCAGGATTTATTTCGCGGATGCGGACGGGGCGCATACGTCGCTTGGGTACCGCGGCACGATCGAGATACGGAAATACAAGGAAGGGTACGGCGTCGTGAACGAAGTTTCCCTGGAGGAATACCTTTACGGGGTCGTTCCGAGCGAAATGCCCGCCTCCTATGAGACGGAGGCGCTGCGCGCCCAGGCGGTCTGCGCAAGGAGCTATGCGTGCATCCAGCTCATGAAGGGCGATTACGCGGCGCTTGGGGCGCACGTGGACGACAGCACGAATTACCAGGTTTACCGGAAGCAGGAGGAAGACCCGAAGGCGAGCCTTGCGGTGGACGATACGGTGGGGGAAGTGGTAAAATACCAGGGAGAGGTTGCGGAGACTTATTATTTTTCCACTTCCTGCGGCTGTACGGAGGACGTCGGGATTTGGAATCTTGAGGATGGCGGGGAATACGGGTATTTGGCGGGGACTTCCCTGATGCCCGGGAACGAAGAAGTGGATCTTTCGGACGAGGAGGCGTTCGCCAAATTCATTCAGGATAAGGACGTCGCGGCTTATGACAGCGGGAGCGTGTATTTCCGGTGGCGGGCGGAGCTTGGGATGGAAGAGAAGGCGGACGCGCTGAACGCCGCGGTCTTGGCGCGCGCGGAGGCGGACGCGGACGACGTGCGGTTTTACAAGGCCGACGGCACAGAGGCGTCCAAAGGGGATTTCGCGGGATTTGGCGCGTTTGAGCGGCTTCTGGTGGAGAAGCGCGACGCCGGGGGCGCGATCTGCGCGCTGCGCATGTCGTACGAGAAGGGGAGCGTGGTTTTGGCCACGGAATATAACATACGGAGCGTGCTGGGGGCTGCGGTCACGGGGCTGTCGGACAAAAACGGCGAGCCTTGCGAGATGGCGATCCTGCCGAGCGCGTGTTTTGCCGCGATCCCGGTGGAGAGCGGGTACGTGCTGTACGGCGGCGGCTGCGGGCATGGGCTTGGCATGAGCCAGAACGGCGCGAACGGCATGGCGAAAGCGGGCATGGGGTATGTGGATATTTTGATGAAATTTTACCAGGGCATTGAGATCGAGAATGTATACGGCAAGGAGTAGCTATGGTTTGGGTATTTTTCGCTGGGATAAGGAGCTTCGTAAAAAAATGCAGGGAGGACAATATCAGCGCGTTCGCGGCGCAGTCCGCGTTTTTCATCGTGCTGTCCCTGATCCCGTTCCTCATGCTGTTCATCTCGCTGGTGCAGTATACCCCGGTGACGGAGAGCATGGTCATGGACATGGTGAACCGCGTCATGCCGGAATATATCTCCCCGCTCTTAGTCGGGATCATCCATGAGGTGTACAACAATTCCATCGGGATCGTGTCGGCGGCGGCGGTGGCGGCCGTCTGGTCCGCCGCGAAGGGCGTCCAGTACCTGACGAATGGCTTAAACCAGGTTTACGACATCGAGGAGACGAGGAACTGGGTCCTGCTGCGGCTGCGGGCGGTTCTGTACACACTGATGCTGGTCGTCGCGATCGTCGTCTCGCTCACGCTGATGGTGTTCGGGAACAGCCTGCAGCGCCTGATCGTGGATTATGTCCCGATCGCCGCGGACATCACGGAGGCGGTCCTGCGCCTGCGTTCCCTCATCCTGCTGGCTGTCCTGATGCTTTTTTTCGCGAGCGTCTATAAGATGCTCCCGAACCGGAAGACGGCGTTCCGGCTCCAGATCCCCGGAAGCGTCTTAAGCGCGGTGGGATGGTCGGCGCTGTCCTTCGGGATCTCGGTCTACGTGGATTATTTTCACGGGTTTTCCATGTACGGCAGCCTGACGACGATCATTTTGCTGATGCTCTGGCTGTATTTTGGGATCTATATCCTGCTGGTCTGCGCGGAAGTCAATAACGTCTATGAGGAATACCAGGGGAGGAAGAGAGCGTAGCGGTTGAACAGGTGTTTTTCCGATTGGCAAAAAATGCTTGCAGTTTTTTGCGCCTCATGCTAGAATATTAGCCATGGAGCTTGAGAGGGCGCGAACGGGCGCGCTTTCTTGAGGATATAGGAAAGGCGAAGGAAGCGTTCGTCCCTATGCCTTGCGGCATGGGGGCTTTTTGCTTTTCAAAGAAAACAGGACAAGGAGAAAAAGAATGAAAGAGAGATTGGAACAGATCAGGGAAAATGCAATCCGCGAGATACAAAAATCCGACGGGCTTGCGAAATTAAATGAGGTCAGGGTCGCCTTCCTGGGGAAGAAGGGCGAGCTGACGGCCGTATTGAAGGGCATGAAGGACGTGCTTCCGGAAGAGCGCCCCATGGTAGGGCAGTTGGTGAACGAGACGCGCGAGAGCATCGAGAACTTGATCGAGGAGACGAAGGCCAAGCTGGAAGCGGCGGAACGCGACTTAAAGCTGAAGCAGGAGGTCATCGACGTTACGCTGCCCGCGAAGAAGAACCGCGTGGGGCATCGCCACCCGAACACGATCGCGCTGGAGGAAGTGGAGCGCATTTTCATCGGCATGGGCTATGAAGTGGTAGAAGGGCCAGAGGTGGAATACCAGGATTACAATTTCACCAGGCTGAACATCCCGCCGAACCATCCGGCGCGGGACGAGCAGGACACGTTTTTCATCAACGACGAGATCTGCCTGCGTTCCCAGACTTCCCCGGTCCAGGTGCGCGAGATGGAAAAGGGCAGGCTGCCGATCCGCATGATCGCGCCCGGGCGGGTCTTCCGCTCCGACGAGGTGGACGCGACCCATTCCCCGTCTTTCCATCAGATCGAAGGGCTTGTCATTGACAAGAATATCACGTTCGCAGACTTAAAGGGAACGCTCGCGGAGTTCGCGCGGGAGATGTTCGGGGAAGGGACGAAGGTAAAGTTCCGCCCGCATCATTTCCCATTCACGGAGCCGAGCGCGGAGGTGGACGTCACCTGCTTTAAATGCGGTGGGAAGGGCTGCAGGTTCTGCAAAGGCTCGGGCTGGATCGAGATATTGGGCTGCGGCATGGTGCATCCGGACGTCCTAAGAATGAGCGACATCGATCCGGAGGAGTATTCCGGCTTTGCATTTGGCGTGGGGTTAGAGCGGATCGCGCTTTTAAAATATGAGATCGACGATATGCGGCTGCTGTATGAGAACGACGACCGCTTTTTGCGGCAGTTCTGACGGATGCGCGGGAACGGCGGGCTTTACGGCACGCTTGTGAGGCCGCTTATCTGATAAAATATTATATTACGATTTAAGAAAGGATACAAATTATGAATACATCATTATCATGGATAAAAGCATATGTTCCGGAGCTGGACGTCACGCCGCAGGAGTACACGGACGCGATGACGCTTTCCGGCTCGAAGGTGGAAGGATATGAGGAGCTGGACGCGGATCTGGACAAGATCGTGATCGGGCAGATCACGAAGATCGAGAAGCACCCGGACGCGGACAAATTGGTTGTCTGCCAGGTGGACGTCGGGGCAGGCGAGGACATCCAGATCGTGACAGGCGCGCCGAACGTGAAAGAAGGGCAGAAAGTCCCGGTCGTATTGGACGGCGGGCGCGTGGCGGGCGGCCATGACGGGAAGAAGACCCCGGGCGGGATCAAGATCAAGAAGGGGAAGCTGCGCGGCGTGGCGTCGAACGGCATGATGTGTTCCATCGAGGAGCTTGGATCTTCTCGGGATATGTACCCGAATGCGCCGGAAGAGGGCATCTATATCTTTGAGGACGACGCGCCCGTAGGAGAAAGCGCGGTCAAGGCATTAGGGCTGGACGACGTGGTGTTTGAATATGAGATCACGTCCAACCGCGTGGACTGCTTCGGCGTCCTGGGTCTTGCGCGAGAGGCCGCGGCGACGTTCCGAAAGGAGTTTAAGCCCCCGGTCGTGACGGAGACTGGCAACGGCGAGGACGTGAACGATTATGTGAAGGTGCGCGTCGAGGACGCGGAGCTTTGCCCGAGGTACTGCGCGCGCGTCGTGAAAAATATCAAGATCGGGCCTTCTCCGGAATGGATGCAGCGCCGCCTAGCCTCGCAGGGCATCCGGCCCATCAACAACATCGTGGATATCACGAATTACGTGATGGAGGAGTACGGGCAGCCGATGCACGCGTACGACCTGGATACGATCGCCGGACATGAGATCGTCGTCCGCCGCGCCGCGAAAGGGGAAAAATTTGTGACCCTGGACGGGCAGGAGCGCGCGATGGACGATACCGTCCTCATGATCTGCGACGGGGAGAAAGCCGTCGGCATTGCCGGGATCATGGGCGGGGAAAATTCCATGATCACGGACCATGTGCAGACGATGCTGTTCGAGGCGGCCTGCTTTGACGGTGCGAACATCCGCATTTCCAGCAAAAAGATCGGCTTAAGGACGGACGCGTCCGGGAAATTTGAGAAGGGCCTGGATCCCAATAACGCGATCGACGCGATCAACCGCGCCTGCCAGTTGGTGGAAGAGCTTGGCGCGGGCGAAGTGGTCGGCGGCGTGGTCGACGTATATGGGAAAAAGAAGGAAGGGAAGCGGATTCCCTTTGACGCGGCGAAGATCAACCGCCTGTTAGGGACGCAGATCGAAAAAGAGGAAATGCTCGGGTATTTTGAGAAGCTGGAGCTGGGATACGACCCGGAAAAGGAAGAGGTTCTCGTTCCGACGTTCCGCCAGGACTTGGCCTGCTTAGCCGATCTGGCGGAGGAAGTCGCGCGGTTCTACGGATACGACAACATCCCGACCTCGTTGCCGAGCGGGGAGGCGACGACAGGGAAGCTCTCCTTTAAGCTGCGCGTGGAGGAAGTCGCGCGGAACGTCGCGGAATACTGCGGCTTCAGCCAGGGCATGAGTTATTCCTTTGAAAGCCCGAAGGTGTTCGACAAGCTTCTCATCGAGAAGGACAGCAAGCTGCGGGACGCCGTGGTGATCTCAAACCCCCTGGGCGAGGATTTCAGCATCATGCGGACCGTTTCCTTAAACGGGATGCTGACGTCGCTGGCGACGAATTACAACCGCCGGAACAAGAACGTGCGCCTGTATGAGCTTGGGAACATATATCTCCCCAAGCAGATCCCGGTCACAGACCTTCCGGAAGAGCGGATGCAGCTTACGCTCGGTATGTATGGAGAAGGGGATTTCTACACGATGAAGGGCGTCGTAGAGGAATTTTTTGAAAAAGCGGGGCTGCATGGGAAGACGGCGTACGATCCGAATGCCGGGAAGCCGTTCCTGCACCCGGGCAGGCAGGCGGGCGTCGTCTACGAAGGGAAGGCCGTAGGCTTCCTTGGGGAGGTCCATCCGCAGGTGGCGGACAATTATTCCATCAAGGAGCGCGTTTACGTCGCGGTGATCGATATGCCGCAGATCGTGGAGCTGGCAAGCTTCGACCGCAAGTACGAGGGGATCGCGAAATTCCCGGCCGTTACCCGCGACATCAGCATGGTGATGAAAAAAGGCATCCTGGCAGGCGAGGTGGAGGAAGTGTTCAGCCGCGAGGGCGGGCAGTACCTGGAACGGTACGAGCTGTTTGACGTTTATGAGGGAACACAAATTAAATCAGGATTTAAATCTATGGCCTATTCCCTTACTTTCCGGGCGAAGGACAAGACGCTTGAAGAGGCGGATTACGCTCTGGCTCTGGGCAGGATCTTGAAGTCGCTCGAAGAGATGGGCATTGAACTGAGAAAATAAGATGAATGTGAAAGATTTTTATTATGAGCTGCCAAAGGAGCTGATCGCGCAGGATCCATTAGAGGAGCGTTCCGCCTCCCGGCTCCTTGTGCTGGGCAGGGAGAGCGGGGAGATCCGGCACACGGCCTTTTGGGAGGTCGCGGATTATCTTAAGCCGGGTGACTGCCTCGTCCTCAACAATACGAAGGTCATCCCGGCCCGCCTGTTCGGGGAGCGGGAAAGCACGGGCGGGAAAGTGGAGATCCTCCTGTTGAAGCGGAAGGGCGGGGACGTCTGGGAGACGCTGGCAAAGCCCGGGAAAAAGGCGCGGCCGGGGACGCGGCTCCTCTTTGGGGGCGGCGTTCTGGCGGGCGAGGTCTTAGAAGTCGCAGAAGACGGGAACCGCCTGGTCCGGTTTTCCTACGACGGGATCTTCGAGGAGATCCTGGACAAGCTGGGGCAGATGCCCCTCCCGCCTTATATCACGCACAGCCTGAAGGACAAAAACCGCTACCAGACGGTATATGCGAAATACGACGGCTCCGCGGCCGCGCCGACGGCTGGGCTGCATTTCACGCAGGAGCTGCTGGATAAGATCCGCGCGAAGGGCGTGCGGGTCGCGGAAGTGACGCTCCATGTCGGGCTGGGGACGTTCCGCCCGGTGAAGGCGAGCCAGGTGCAGGATCACCATATGCATTCCGAATATTACCAGGTGGACGAAACGGCGGCCAGCCTGATCAACCAGACGAAGCGGGAAGGCGGCCGGGTCGTCTGCGTGGGGACGACAAGCTGCCGCACATTGGAATCCGCGGCCCGGAATGCCCGGACGGAAGAAAGAGCGGCGCAGGGTGAGGGAAACGATGCGGAAAAGCCAGGACAGGCCGCAGGATGCGGCGTGGAAAAGTCAGGCCAGGATGCGGGAAACGGCATTCCAACGGTTTCGGAAGGCTGGCCGCGTTTACGGCCCTGCAGCGGCTGGACGGACATCTTCATCTACCCGGGCTACCAGTTCCAGGTGATGGACGCGCTGATCACGAATTTCCACCTGCCGGAGTCCACGCTCGTCATGCTGGTGTCGGCGTTCGCGGGGCGGGAGCATGTCCTGCGCGCGTATGAGGAGGCCGTGCGGGAAAAATATCGGTTTTTCAGCTTTGGGGATGCTATGCTCATTATTTGACACAAAATTCGCTTTTTGCAAAGCAGGAGGCCTGCAGGATAGCACGGATTTTTCCGAAGGGACGGAAATATTACAAAAAAACTAAATTTTTTTAAATTACCTATGGAATTTTATGATAATTGTATTATAATAGAGGTAATGGATGGTTTTGGGATCAGGGGAAGAATGACGTCCGAAGCGGTCCAAAAGAAAAAAGGAGGGTTATTATGTTAAAGAAGAAACTCATGAAACAATGCATGGCAGCCGTTTTGTCCTGCGCGATGGCGTTCACGATGGCACCCGGCGCGACGGCAAGCGCGGCTGGCGAGGCCGTCGCCGCAGAGACGGTGGGGACGACCCAGACGATTAAGGCCGCCAAGTTTGTCGGGTCAGGGTCGAACGTGCATGACCTGGCGGCGACCACCTGGATCGTCGCGACGCAGAAGGAGGACCTCAACGGGAACTACACCGCGGCGGCTTATGTCCGCGGCGAGACGGCTTCGGAGAACGGGGCCGGGATGGGAAGCTCCAGGATGGCCGGCATGGCGTTTGAGCTGCCGGATGGCGTTGACCCGAACCTGGTCAGCAACGCGACCGTTACGATCAACGTGGAGGGCTGCGATCCGAACCAGACCCACAACGCGGACACAGGCGAGAATCGGTACATGAAGGGCGGGCTTTTCCGGGTAGACGCAAGCTGCTATGAGACGATGGTAGCTGATTCGGCAAGCACGACGGCGGAGACTTATCCGGCTATCAACGAAGACTATTCCTATGACGCGACCGTATTCTCCAAGGAATTGATCGGCGACGATTACCTGGGCAAGAAGACGTTCGACGTGACGGATTGGGTAAGGGAGTCCCTGAAGGCAGGGGACGCATATGCGATCTACCGCCTGCAGACCGTCTTGAGCGCGTTTTATGTTACGAAAGAAGGCGACAATATGCCGACGCTCTCCATCACGACCGTGACGGAGGAGGAAGCGGCAGGCCTTGCGGCGGAGAGCCTTTCGCTTGGCGGCTCCAAAGTAAGGGGCGACATAACGCTCCCGACGGAAGGGGAGTACGGCAGCAAGATCACATGGTCGTCCAATAAGGAAGACGTGATCTCCAGCGAAGGCAAGGTGACGCGCGGGGAAACTGACCAGGACGTGGAGCTGACCGCTTCCGTCAAAGTCGGGGAAACCGCGACGGCGGAGAAGAAGTTCACCGTGACCGTGATCGGGAGCAAATCCGACGCTGATTTGCTGGCGGCGTACGTGTTCGCGGACAATGCGGCGAAAGACGTCAGCGGCAAGGGGAACGACGCGCAGATCAAAGGGACAGGCGCGGCGGTTTCCAACGGGATTCTGACGCTCCCGGGCGGGGAGGTAGGCTCTGACGCGGCTTACGTGGAGCTTCCGGGCAAAATGTTCGAGGGGCAGGATACCCTGACGATCACGACCTGGCTGCGGAACAGGACGGGGGCCGGCGACTATGCGGCGATGTATTTTGGCACGAAGACCAATCACGTAGGCGCGGAGTCAGATCCGGATATGCCGTTGCATTACTGGATCCTGAACCCGGCGCAGCCGAGCGGATACTTTAAGTCCGTCTGGACGAATGGCGACGACGCTTCCACGCCGTATTCGACGGAGACGGAAGTGTCCAGCCGGGGCACGAACCCGGAGTGGGGGATGTATACGACGGTGATCACTCCTGACAGCATCAAGGGATATTACAATGGCGTGGAAGTGAGCAGCGCGGAGAAATCCGTGACCACCACCCAGTTCGGGAACGACCTTGTGGCGTTCATCGGGCGTTCCGCATACAACGACAAATTCTATGCGGGCGACGTTTACGGGGTGGAGATTTACAAGACGGCCCTGACGCCGGAACAGATCCAGGAGAAGTATTATGCTACGTCCGCTCCGGCAGGGGTGAACGCGCAGGAGATGTTTGAGGCGGTTGCCGACGGCCTTGAGAAGGAATTCTTGGGCGGGAACTCGGCGGAAGGCGTTTCCAGGCAGCTTCATTTCGTAGAAGAAGTGAACGGCGTCAAGATCACATGGCAGACGACCGATCCGGACCACAAGATCATCGGCGCGGACGGGAAAGTCGTAAAAGGCGCGAGCGGGGACGTTACGATCACCGCGACAGGCGCTTACGGCGGGAAAACAGTATTTACAAAGCAGTATACGATCAAGGCGGAATATGTAAATCCGACCGTGACCATCAGCCAGGAGAAGATGGAGCTGTACGAGGCGGACACGGCGAAGCTTACGGCGACCGTTGAGCCGGCGAACGCTTCCGAGACCGCGGTGACATGGTCCAGCAGCGACACTGACGTCGCGGAGGTAAGCGAGGACGGCGAGATCACGGCGAAGAAGGCCGGGACAGCCAAGATATCGGCGAAAGCCGGGGATTCGACCGCTTCCTGCGAAGTGACGGTAAAGAGATACGTTGAAGTGACAGGCGTGGCGACCGATCCTGCGGAATTGAAGCTGGAGATCGGCGGGAAAGGGGACTTGAAGGCAGTCCTTACGCCTGCGGACACGACCAATACGGAAGTAAGGTGGACTTCCGGCAATACGAAAGTAGCGCGCGTGACGCCAGCCAAAGGGCTGGAGACGTCCGTGACGGCAGTCGCGGAAGGGACGGCTGAGATCACGGCGACAGTCACGACGAAGGCTGGGGACAAGGTAACGGCAGTCTGCAAGGTGACGGTCGAGCCGCAAAAAGTCCCGGTAACGAAGGTTGAGCTGAGCCAGGCGGCCTTAACGCTCGAAGTGAGCAAGACGGCGTCCCTGACGGCGACGGTAGCTCCGGAAGATGCGACGGACAAGAGCGTGACATGGACGTCCAGCGATGAGACAGTCGCGACGGTCGCGGACGGGGTAGTGACAGCGAAGAAAGCCGGGAAGGCGACGATCACAGCGGCGAGCGTCTCCAATCCGGAAGTGACGGCGGCCTGCGAAGTGACCGTAGAGGAAGCGCAGAGCGTGACGCCAGTTACCCCGCCGGCGCAGAGCAAAGTCAAGAGCGTGAAATTGAACGTAAAGAAGCTGACGCTCGGGGTAAAAGAGACGTATTCCTTAAAAGCGACGGTAGCCCCGGCGGGCGCGGCGAAAGTGACATGGAAGTCATCCGACAACAAGGCCGTGACTGTGAAGAACGGGAAGCTGACGGCAAAGAAGACGGCCAAGAAGGTGACGATCACGGCGACGGCGGGCGGCAAGAGCGCATCCTGCACCGTAGTTGTGAAGAATGCGCCGACCAAGAAGACGGTCGTAAGCCTGAACAAGAAGAGCATAAGCCTGAAGGCGAAGAAGACCTTCCAGATCAAGGCGAAAGTAAAGGGCAACTTCGGAAGCAATTCCTTTAAGTATACCAGCAGCAAGAATAAGGTTGCCAAGGTGGACAAGAACGGCAAGGTTACGGCCGTTAAGAAGGGGACCGCGACGATCACAGTAAAGACATACAACGGGAAAGCGAAAGCGACCCTGAAAGTAAAGGTAAAATAAGGACGGCCTGCGTCGCCCGGCGCCCATAGGCCGGGCGGCCGCCCGAAGGGGGCTGCCACGGAGAGATCCGTGTGCAGTCCCTTTTTACGTCTTGCAAAAAGCCCTTAATCCGGTTTTTGACAGTGTTTTGAGAAAAAAAGTCCCAGAGCCCGCTTAAACAGCGGCTTTTGGGACTTTTGCTT
>CANQTH010000073.1 GCA_947626795.1 uncultured Lachnospiraceae bacterium | reverse complement strand
GCGGCCATCCGACGCTTTCGCTTTCCATGCCGCGTCCATCCATCCGACGCTTTCCACGCCTCGCGCGGCCATCCGACGCTTTCGCTTTCCATGCCGCGTCCATCCATCCGACGCTTTCCACGCCTCGCGCGGCCATCCGACTCTCTTTCCATGCCGCGCGGCTATCCGGCAATTTCCTCGCTGCTCCCGACCCTAGCGCGTCTGCAAAAAAATATATTCCCGCTGGGCTTCCTCGTCCTGCGGATAATCTTCCACATAGGACGCCATTTTCTCTTTCGCCCCCGCGAAATCAAAAAGCCGCTCGCAGGCGATGATCTCATTGCGCCGGATCCGCTGCTCGTTTTCCACTTCTTCCGATTCCAGCGCCTGCCCGAAAAACTTCAAAGCCTGGCTGTAATTCCCATCTTCCATCTGCTTTTCCCCCAGGGCGTTCAAAGTCTCCGCGTCCGGGCCGTTCTTCGCAAGATAGCTTTCATACAGAGACTGCGCCTGCTCCGTCTCGCCCTGCGCGTCGTATACCTGCGCCAAATACAGGATCGCCTGCGCGTCCCCCTGGTTGATCGCCTGATCCAGTTCCGCCCGCGCGTTCTCATAATCGCCGGTCAGGAAATAAATATACCCGCGTTCCCTTCTGTCTTCCGGATCGTCCCCTTTTATCTTCAAAGACGCGTCCAACACCTGCTGCGCCTCCTCTGTGTATCCGGCGTTCCGGAGGTTCTCGTAGACAGCGGCGTAAAGCCCGTACGCGTCCCCGCCGTACGCAAACGCTTCCTCATAATCTTCAAACGCCTTCTTGCTGTCCCCCTCTTTCAGATAAATGCTGCCGCGCAAAAAATATGCGTCCGCGTTCTTCTTATCGTAATCCACCAGCGCGCCGTACGTCTCCAGCGCGCCCGCGACGTCGCCGCTCTTATACTGCGCCGCCGCCTTATAATAGCAGGTGTCGATCTCCATTGCCCCGACCGTGGCCAGCGATTGGTCCAGTGCCTTCTGGAACGCGTCCGCCGCTCCCTTGTAATCCCCGCTCTCCATCTTGTTGATCCCGACCTTGCGGTACGCCTTCTGATTTTCCAACGCCTTCTCGTCCTGGCATCCGGCCAGCGCGCCTGCCGCAAGCAGGAAAAATACCGCCGCCAAAACCGCTCTCTTGCCTCTCATAAAACCCCTTCCTTCCATGCGCCGCAACGTAACGGCCCAGCTTCCGGCTTCCCGGTTATGCCTCTCCCGCTTCTTTTGCGGAGCCTCCGATTACGCCTCTCCCGCTTCTTTTTCGAGGCCTCCAGTTACGCCTCTCCCGCTTCTTTTTCGAAGCCTCCGGTTACGCCTCATCCGCTTCTTTTTCAGAGCCTCCGGTTATGCCTCTCCCGCTTCTTTTTCGAAGCCTCCGGTTATGCCTCATCCGCTTCTTTTGTGAAGCCTCCGGCTCGCCTGCCTCCAGGCGGAATCCGGAATCTGCACAAGGACGATCGCTACGAACATCAGGCAGCATCCAAGCGTTTCCCGCGCTGTCGGCCGCTGCCCCAACACCACCAGCCCCGCCAGCACGGAAAATACTGACTCCAGGCTCAGCAGCAGCGACGCCACAGTCGGATCCATCCCTTTTTGCCCCACGATCTGCAGCGTATAGGCCACGCCGCAGGAAAGCGCCCCGGCATAGCCGATCGGCAGCCAGGCCTGCATGAGATCCTCCAGGCGCGCTTCCTCAAACAGGAGCATCCCGATC
Organism: uncultured Lachnospiraceae bacterium; assembly: GCA_947626795.1. Lineage (GTDB taxonomy): Bacteria > Bacillota > Clostridia > Lachnospirales > Lachnospiraceae > Petralouisia. The sequence continues at coordinate 10,304 of CANQTH010000073.1, read as the reverse complement.
CCCGAAAGGATGCCGCAAGTAAAAAACTGGATGCAGGACATCTTCACGCCATCGACGATCTGCGTATAATGGTCTATCACCAGAATATGCACGGAAAATAAAACAGCGCAGATAAATACAAGGAAATCTCCCTTGCCGATCGGGATTCCCGGAACTATCTGCGCCCCGGCCTGGACGGCCGCGTCGTTGATACACAAAAAATAAAGCCCCGCCGTCGCCAGGAATACGCCCATCCATACAAATGGGCTGCATTTCCGATGAAGGAACAATCCCAGCACGGGGACAATGACAATATAGCACGCCGTGATGAACCCGGCCTTCCCTACCGTGGTGTCAAGCATCCCGAACTGCTGGAAATTCGTGGCCAGGCACAGCAGGACTCCGCATAAGATCCCGCCTTTCCACAGTTCTTTCCGCGAACCGCCGCGTCCTAAGCGCGAGCCGTCCCCCGCCTCTTTTTTGCCGGATCTTCCCAGCAGCCAGATGCAGGGGAGCAAAACGGCTCCACCAAGCAGGGACCGGACACAACTAAATGTCAACGGTCCCACATAATCCATCCCTTCGCTCTGCGCCACGAACGCCGTCCCCCAGATCAGGGAGGTGAGCAGCAGCAGGAACGAATGTTTTGCTTGTGTTTTATCCATTTATTAATTCTCCGGCATCTCTACCCTTACTTTATCCAGATGCCAAATATCGTCCACATATTCCTGAATGGTGCGGTCGGACGTGAATTTGCCGGAATGCGCCGTGTTGAGCATCGCCATCTTCGCCCAGCCCTTCTCGTCGCGGTACGCCTTTTCCACACGTTCCTGCGCCTCCGCGTAAGAACGGAAGTCCTTCAAGATAAAGTACGTGTCTGCGAACTGCGTGTCGATCGTGTTCAGCAGGGAATTGTACAGCGGGCGGAACAGTTCCGAATCGTTCTGGGAATACGTCCCGTTGATCAGCTGCATCAACACCTTGCGGATATCCTGGTCGGAATTGAAGATCTGCATCGGGTCGTAATCGCGCTTCTGCTCATGCTCGATGACCTCCTGGGAACTCATCCCAAAGATGAACGCGTTTTCTTCCCCGACTTCCTCTACGATCTCCACGTTCGCGCCGTCCATCGTGCCCAGCGTCACCGCGCCGTTCAGCATGAACTTCATATTACCCGTGCCGGATGCTTCCTTGCTGGCCGTGGAAATCTGCTCCGACACGTCCGCCGCCGCAAAGATCCACTCCGCAGTCGATACTTTGTAATCTTCAATGAACACGACCTTGATCTTCCCGTTGATGGAAGCGTCGTTGTTGACCACTTCCGCCACGCTGTTGATCAATTTGATCGTCAGCTTCGCGATGCGGTACCCTGCCGCCGCCTTCGCCCCGAAGATGAACGTCCTCGGATAGAAGTCAAGCTCCGGATGCTCCTTGATCTTATTGTATAAGTACATAACATGAAGGATGTTCAAAAGCTGGCGCTTATATTCATGCAGCCGCTTTACCTGCACGTCGAAGATCGAGCGCGGGTCTACCTCGATCCCGTTATGCTTTAAGATGTAATCCGCCAAACGCAGCTTATTCTGGTATTTGATATTCATGAACTCCTGCTGCGCCTTCTCATCGTCCGCATAGACCGCCAGCTTCGCGATGTGCGGCAGGTTCGTTACCCAGTCGCTGCCAATGTGCTTGTTGATCCATTCCGCCAGAAGCGGGTTGCCATGGTACAAAAACCGACGCTGCGTGATGCCGTTCGTCTTGTTGTTGAATTTCTCCGGGAACATCAGGTAGAAATCATGCAGCTCCTGGTTCTTCAGGATCTCGGTATGCAGCCTTGCCACGCCGTTGACCGAGCAGCCCGCCGCGATCGCAAGGTGCGCCATCTTGACCTGGCCGTCGTAAATGATCGCCATCTTGCGCACTTTTTCCTGGTCGCCCGGGAATTTCTTCTCGATATCCAGGACAAAGCGGCGGTTGATCTCCTCTACGATCTGATAGATCCTCGGTAGCAGCCGCGAGAAGATCTCGATCGGCCATTTTTCCAACGCCTCGGACATGATCGTATGGTTCGTATATGCGCAGGTATGGGTCGTGATCTCCCACGCCTCGTCCCATTCCATATTTTCCTCATCCATCAGGATGCGCATCAGCTCGGCGACCGCGACGGTCGGATGGGTATCGTTCAGCTGGATCGCCACTTTCTCCGGCAGCTTGCGCAGATCCGGATGATGCTTCTTATAACGCGTGATCGCGCGCTGCACGCTCGCGGACACGAAGAAGTATTGCTGCTTTAAGCGCAGCTCCTTCCCCGCAATGTGGTTGTCGTTCGGATACAGGACGTCCACCAGGTTCCGCGCCAGGTTTTCCTGCTCCACGGCCTTCGTGTAATCGCCCTTGTCAAACGCGTCCAGCTCAAAATATTCTTCCGGCTCCGCGTCCCAGGCGATCAGCACGTTCACCATGTTGTTGTTATAGCCTAAGACCGGCATGTCGTAAGGCACGGCGCGCACGGACTGATACCCTTCATGGATGAATTTCAGCTTCCCTTTCTCATCCGCCTCCGAGCGCACATACCCGCCGAATTTCACGCGGAACGTATGCTCCGGGCGGCGCAGCTCGAAAGGATACCCGTCCTTCAGCCAGTTGTCCGGCACTTCCACCTGGAAGCCGTTCTCGATCTTCTGGCGGAACAGGCCGTAGCGGTAACGGATGCCGCACCCATAAGCGGCGTAGCCCAACGTGGACAGCGATTCCATGAAGCAGGCCGCAAGCCGCCCCAGGCCGCCGTTCCCCAGTGCCGGATCCGGCTCCTGGTCCTCGATCGCATTCAGGTCAAACCCGATCTCTTCGAGTGCCTCCTTCACTTCCTGGTACGCCGTCAAGTTGATCAGGTTATTGCCGAGCGCCCTGCCCATCAGGAACTCCATGGACATATAATAGACCATCTTGGGATCCTGCTTCTCAAAAGCCTTCTGCGTCGCAAGCCACTGGTCGATGATGATATTCTTCACCGCATGGGACACCGCCTGGTAAACCTCCTGCTTGGAAGCCTCGTCCAGCGTCTTGCGGTAAAGCTTCTTCACATTGTCCTTGATCTCCTGGATAAATTTCTCTTTTTCAAAAATCTTATTCTTCATAGCTGTCTCCTTTTTTTCTGATCCTTCCGCCGCAGCTCCGGAATAACTCGCCTTTTTCCAATCCTGCGCAGATTTTTTCCTGTTCATGCTGTTTATGCTTTTTCTACCCCGAGCAGTACGGTTTCTCCATTGATATTCCATTCTTTCTCATACCCTCTTGCTGTGTCTCCTGCAATATCTTCCGCCAGCACTTCAGACATGATCTGCGCGCCGTGGCTTTCAAATATTCCGTTGATGGTTGCTCCGGCCTTATAAGAAATGCGTATCTTATCCATCACCTCAAATCCAGCTTCCTTACGCATGGTCTGTATCTTGCTGATCAACTCGCGGACGAAACCTTCCTCGATCAGCTCGGGCGTGAGGTTCGTATCCAGCACGACGGTCACGTCGTTGTCGCTCTCCGTCACATACCCCTCCTGCTGCGTCATCGTGATCAGCAGATCCTCCTCACATAATACAACCTCCGCGTTTACGCTGTCAAGGGTAATGCTTCCTTGGGCTTTCAGCTCCGCCATCGCCTGATTGCCGTCCAGCTCCGCGAGCGCTTTCTGGATCTGCCCCAGGAACTTGCCGTATTTCGGGCCGACCGTCCGAAGCTGCGGCTTGAACGTATAGTCCGTAAAGCTGCTCACGTCCTCGGTAAACGTCACTTTCTTGACATTCAGCTCGTCTTCAATGATCTCCTTAAAATACTCCGACAGCCCATCCGGCGCCTTGACGAACATATTCCCTACCGGCTGGCGGTTCTTGATATTCGCCGCATTCCGGCAGGCACGCCCCATCACGACGATCTTTAACGCCGCGTCCATGTTCTTCTCAAGCTCCTCGTCCACCATCGCCAGATCCGCCGCGGGGAAGTCGCACAGATGCACGCTCTCCGGCGCGGAAGCGTCGATGCTGCATACCAGGTTGCGGTAAATGTCCTCCGCCATGAACGGGATCATCGGGGCGGCCGCCTTGCTGACGGTCACAAGAGCCGTGTACAGCGTCATGTAAGCGTTGATCTTATCCTGCTCCATGCCTTTCGCCCAGAAACGCTCCCGGCTCCTCCTGACATACCAGTTGCTCATGTCGTCCACAAATTCCTGCAGTGCCCGCGCGGCCTCCGGGATGCGGTAATTCCCAAGGTCGCCGTCCACCTTCCCGACCATGGTATTGAGCTTCGACAGCAGCCATTTGTCCATGACCGATAATTTCTCATATTCCAACGCGTATTTTGTCGCGTCAAACTCATCAATATTCGCATATAGCACAAAGAACGCGTACGTGTTCCACAGCGTCCCCATGAATTTCCGCTGGCCCTCCTGCACGGCCTTCCCATGGAAGCGGTTCGGCAGCCACGGCGCGGAATTAACGTAGAAATACCAGCGGATCGCGTCCGCCCCGTACGTCTCTAACGCCTCGAACGGATCTACGGCATTTCCCTTGGACTTGCTCATCTTCTGCCCTTTTTCATCCTGCACATGCCCAAGGACAATGACGTTCTCATACGGCGCCCGGTTAAACAAGAGCGTCGATTCCGCAAGCAGGGAATAGAACCACCCGCGCGTCTGGTCTACTGCCTCGGAAATGAACTGCGCCGGGAACTGCTGCTTAAAGACTTCCTCATTTTCAAACGGATAATGATGCTGCGCGAACGGCATCGCCCCGGAATCGAACCAGCAGTCGATCACTTCCGGCACACGGCGCATCTGCTTGCCGCACTTTGGGCATTTGATCGTGACCGCGTCGATGTACGGACGGTGCAGCTCAATGTCTTCCGGGCAGTTGTCGGACATTTCCTTCAATTCCGCAATGCTCCCGACCGAATGCATATGGCCGCATTCGCACTCCCAGATATTTAACGGCGTCCCCCAGTAACGGTTGCGGGAGATCCCCCAGTCCTGCACGTTTTCCAGCCAATCGCCAAAACGCCCCTTCCCGATGCTCTCCGGGATCCAGTTGATCGTATTATTGTTGCGGATCAGATCGTCCTTCACTTCCGTCATCTTGATGAACCAGGACTCCCGCGCATAATAGATCAGAGGCGTGTCGCACCGCCAGCAGTGCGGATATTCATGCTCGAACTTCGGCGCGTCGAACAAAAGCTTCTCGTCTTCCAAATCCTGCAGGATCTTCAAGTCCGCCTTCTTGCAGAAGATCCCCGCATACGGCGTCTCTTCCGTCAGCTCGCCCTTGCCGTTCACGAACTGCACGAACGGCAGGTCATAATTCCTCCCGACTTTCGCGTCGTCCTCGCCAAACGCAGGCGCGATGTGGACGATCCCCGTACCGTCCGTCATCGTGACATAGCGGTCGCAGGTAACGAAATGCGATTTCTTGCCCTGCTTCTTCGCGGCCTCGCCCGCGCATTCAAACAGCGGCTCATACTCTTTATATTCCAGCTCCGTGCCCTGGAACTCCTCCAGCGTCTCGTACGCCTTTTCGCCTTTCTCACGCTGCTCTTTCGTCAGGAGCGTGCCTAATACAGCATCCAGCAGTGCCTTGGCCATATAATACGTATATCCGTCCACAGCCCTGACCTTGCAGTAAGTCTCGTCCGGATTCACACAGAGCGCAAGGTTCGACGGCAGCGTCCACGGCGTCGTCGTCCAGGCAAGGAAATAAGCGTCCTCCCCCTTCACTTTGAACCGCACGATCGCCGAACGCTCCTTGACCGTCTTGTACCCCTGCGCCACCTCCTGCGCGGAGAGCGGCGTCCCGCAGCGCGGGCAGTACGGCACGATCTTAAAGCCCTTATACAGCAATTTCCGGTTCCAGATCTCCTTTAACGCCCACCATTCGGACTCAATGAAATCATTGTGGTAAGTGACATACGGGTCGTCCATATCCGCCCAGAACCCGACCGTGCCGGAAAAATCCTCCCACATGCCCTTGTACTTCCATACGCTTTCCTTGCATTTATCGATAAAAGGCTCTAAGCCGTATTCCTCAATCTGGTCTTTCCCGTCCAGCCCCAAGAGCCTCTCCACCTCAAGCTCCACCGGAAGCCCGTGCGTGTCCCACCCGGCCTTCCGCGGCACCATCTTCCCCTTCATGGTCTGGTACCGGGGGATCATGTCCTTGATGACGCGCGTCAGCACATGCCCGATGTGCGGCTTCCCGTTCGCCGTAGGCGGCCCGTCATAAAATGTGTACGTCTCCCCTCCCTTGCGGTTCTCCATGCTCTTGCGGAAAATGTCGTGTTCCTTCCAGAACTTCCCCGTCTCTTTCTCCCTCTCCACAAAGTTCATATTAGTCTCTACTTTGCTGTACATGAGTGTCGCTCTCTCCTTACTCGTTTTTTCTAAACGCAACGATCCAGCACCTCGGCCTGCCCTGAACCGCTGCTTCCCAATTACAGATTCATATTATCATAAAAATTATTGTAAAAATCATTCCCAAAATTGTATTTGTATTGCTCCATGAACCTTTCGTAGAAGCCGCTCTTGATGGCCCATGTCCCGATCATCACAAGGGTAAGGCATACAAGCACTGCGACGACGCCGCATACGATCCCGGCGATCGCCATGCCTTTTCTCTCGTGCCGCACGATCTGGACGATCCCCAGCGCGACCGCGACAACGCCCAGGATGATGGATATCACGCTCCCGACGTTCGTGCAGCACATGATCGGGATCGCCAAGATGCCGCACACCATGGACGCGATCCCAAGGCCCACGCTCTCATCCCGCGCATAATGATTCTCCGGCCCGTAGCCCTGCTGGTAGGGGTCATACTGCCCGCCGTTCGGATAGCCCTGCGGCTGATAGCCATTCTGATACTCCGGCTGCGCCCCCTGCTGATAGCTGTCCGGCGCACCCCTCTGGTAGCCTGGCTCCTGCGCGTAACCTGGCTCGCCGCCCCTCTGGTAGCCTGGCCCTTGCGTATAGCCCGGTTCCGTCGGCTGGCTGCCCGGCTGATAGCCCGGTTCGCCCGGCTGGCCGCTTCTCTGGTAGCCCGGCTCCGTCGGCTGGCTGCCCGGCTGATAGCCCGGTTCGCCCGGCTCGCCGCTTCTCTGGTAGCCTGGCTCCGTCGGCTGGCTGCCCGGCTGATAGCCCGGTTCACCCGGCTGGCCTCCTCTCTGATAGCCTGGCCCTTGCGTATAGCCCGGCTCCGTCGGCTGGCTGCCTGGCTGATAGCCCAATTCGCCTGGCTCGCCGCCGCTCCCTAACCTGTTATTTTCTTCGCTCATGCCTAAAATCCTCCCTCTGAAAAACCCATCCGGGCCTTCCGGCCCGCCATATATGGAATCTCTCCCAGCCAAACATGATTTTGTACCATTATATCAAACCTATTTTGCCAATACAAGAAGAAAGTTTACTCGATCTTAAACTTCTCAATATCCGTCAGCAGCGCCTGCACCTTCCCGTCCAGGTCCAGCACGATCTGATTGGAATCATCCACGATCTCTGACAGCTCGCCCGTCATGGCCGACGTCTCCTGCGCGACCGCCGCATTGTTCTGCGCCAGATTGTTCAGCACGCTGAGCGACTGCGTCACATTCGCCCTCTGCTTCTCAATTTCTCCGGTCATCGTGTCAATGGAACGCACGGCTACCACGCAATTGTCCAATTCCTGATACAATTCCCGGAACGCCCGGTGCGTCTCATCCATAGACGACGCCTGCACGTCGAGGGACTGGTTCATCTCCTCCATGGTCTGCACGGATTTCGTGGTATTCTCCATCAATTCCTCGATCACGCCCCGGATCTCCCCAACGGAGGAAGTCGATTGATGGGCAAGATCTCCGATCTCATCCGCCACCACAGCAAAACCCCTGCCCGACTCTCCTGCCCTTGCCGCCTCAATGCTCGCGTTCAGCGCGAGGAGGTTCGTCTGATCCGCGATCTCATTGATCAGGTTCGCCGCGATCTCGATCTGCTTCACCGCCTGGTTCGTCGCCTCCGCCTGCTGGTACATCGCCGTGATGTTCGCCCTTGCCTGCTCATGGACGGAATTCAGGTTATTCAGCGTCTCCATGGACTGCTCGCTCAAGCGCTTCATGTCGTTGGCATTGTCGTTGAGTACCTTGATGGCGTCGTCCGTGCTTGCGATCCGTTCCGCCATGATGCTGACTTCTCCCGCCGCATTGTCCGTCGAGGACGCCTGCTCCGTGACGTTCCCCGCAATGGAATTGACAGCCTCCGAAGTCTCGCCGATCGATGTCTTCATGTTCCCAAACGCGTCGTCAAACCTGCCCAGCGAGCCTTTGACGCCTCCCGCCACGTCCAAAATATCCTGCAGGAGCTTTTTCATGTTATGCTGCGCGATGGCCAAAAGCTCCGCCGTCTGCCCGATCTCGTTTTCCGTCTTGATCCGGATGTCCGCGGTCATGTCCCCTTCCGAAAGCTTCTGCGCGAAGCCCTGGATCTCCTTTAACGGCTTCACCATCCGCGTCCCGTACCAAAACGCGGCCGCCAGCGACACGATGATCAGGATCGCGGAAACGGCTCCCGTCTCGATCAGCATGCTCCGTTCCGTCCCGGCGATCTTACTTTCCACCGCTTCCATGCCAGCCTGCATATCGTCCGTATAATTGCCCGTGGAAACTACCCAGCCCCACGGTTCGAAAATCTGGGAATACGCGACTTTCGGCGCCACCGTCTTGCCGTCCGCCTTCGTGAACGCGAACTCATTGTAGCCGCCTTTCTCCTCCGTCTGGCATACCTTCATGATCTCCTGCACGATCATGACGCCGTTCTGGTCTTCCAAGTCGTGCCGATTGCTGCCTTCCTGCTCCGGCAGCACAGGATGCATCACCAGGATGTAATCCGTGTCGTCGATCCAGAAATACCCGCTCTGGTCGTCCCGGTAACGCATCATGCGCACGATCTCCTTCGCCTCTTCTTTGGCCTCCTCTTCCGTCTTCTCCCCGGACTGGGCCTTGTCATATTCGCTCTGCAATATGGCAATGACGCTCTGCACCTGGGATTTGATCTCGGTCTTATACCCATCGTTCACCGCATCCTGATAAATGCTGTTCGTATAAGCCGACATCGTCTTCGTGGCCAAAACCGCGTTGCCGCCCACCGCCACTGCCATCAGCGCCACGACCACCGCGCATAAGACCATGACAGAGCCGCGCAGGCTCTTTTTCTTTTTCTGCTTTTTCTTCTCTTTTCCTGCCGTACCCATCCTTCACCTTCTCCATTCTAAAGCGACTTCCATAACGCAGGACATCCTGCCAGGATATGCGGCCGCTTCCCCGCCATATCCCGTTCCAATGCACTCCTACTGTCCATTATATACAATTTTCGATTTTTTTCAATATCTGGCTGAATCTTTAGAGGATTTGCAGTAACAGTTCATCCCAGGACTTTGCACTTGCTGCAAAGTCCGTAAGAATGTATAAATTTTGCCGAGTGGGAATCCGGCTCTTTGCCGAAGGCAAACTTGAAATGAAGCGGATTCCGTAACTGTGAAGCCGGAAGGCTGAACTGTTATCCTTTGCATAGCGATTCAGCCTTTCGGCTGCCTAGTTACAGATTCTTGTGGAACAAAAACCGGATTGTCATTGGGATTGCTGATCTGAATCATCGTCTATCTGTCACTTTTGCTTTAAGAAAGATCATCGGAAATGAAATATCGAAAATCAAATACCCCGCAACAAACTACGGGGCATGACTTAGCTTGTTCTTAATTTGATCGCCCCAAGGGGCGGGGTTTTTGGTCTGCACTCCGCTTCGGCCGGCGCTTCGCGTGCGCCGCCATCTGCAGCGTCCCTCGCGGCAGTCGCCAAATGGACGTGCAAGCACGTCCGCTTGGCTCGTTGCTCGCGGGAATAAAAATGCCGCAGACCGGGATCGAACCGGTACGATGTCACCACCACAGGATTTTAAGTCCTGCGCGTCTGCCAGTTCCGCCACTGCGGCAAAATGGGACCTATAGGGCTCGAACCTATGACCCTCTGCTTGTAAGGCAGATGCTCTCCCAGCTGAGCTAAGATCCCATTTCAAAACTCGCTTGCGAGTCCTGGTTCGAAATTCGGGCCTGCTTCTGCAGACGTCTTCTGCTCCGAATCTCTGCGCATCCTCGCGGAGCGTTGAATTAGATGGGGGATTGACTCCCACCGCAGATACGAGCTTGTTACTTACCAACTACAGAAATGGAAGCCTTCTCCTATCTGATCAAACGACCCAGAAGGGACTCGAACCCTCGACCTCCGCCGTGACAGGGCGGCGCTCTAACCAACTGAGCCACTAGGCC
>CANQTH010000072.1 GCA_947626795.1 uncultured Lachnospiraceae bacterium | reverse complement strand
GCGGACGGCTTAGGCTATGGGGACAATACGAAAGCGGCCCTGATCACCCGGGGGATCGCGGAGATCAGCAGGCTCGCGCTCGCGATGGGCGCGAAAGTCGAGACGCTTGGCGGTCTGACCGGGATCGGGGACCTGATCGTGACCTGCGCCAGCGTGCATAGCCGCAACCGCAAGGCCGGGATGCTGATCGGGCAGGGCAAGACGATGGAGGAAGCTATGGACGAGGTGCAGATGGTCGTGGAAGGCGTGTATTCCGCAAAGGCGGCCATGGGGCTGGCGAAGAAATACAAGACTCCGATCCCGATCATCGAGCAGGTGAACCTCGTGCTGTTCGAAGGAAAGCCTGTCCGGGAAGCGGTCCATGAGCTGATGGCGCGCGACAAGAAAGCGGAGCATGAGGAACTCTGGGAAGATGCTTGACAACCTCTAAAAGATTGTGTACAATCAAAATATCAGTTGCATACAATTTGAAGGCTGTTCCGTTGGACCCGAAACTCGCGCTAAGGCCCGCAGGCGGGCCCTGGACAGAAATGGAGGGATTACAGATGAAGATTTATGATTTCAAGGTGGAAGATGCATACGGAGACGAGAAGTCGCTGGCGGATTATGAGGGGAAGGTGGCGCTGATCCTCAATTCCGCGACCGAGTGCGGGTTCACCCCGCAATACGACGCGCTGCAGGATTTGTATGAGAAGTACAAGGACGAGGGCTTCGTGATCCTGGATTTCCCCTGCGACCAGTTCGGGCATCAGGCGCCCGGGTCGAACGAGGAGATCCTGGCGTTTTGCGATTCCCGGTACGGCATCACGTTCCCGATCTTTTCCAAGATCGAGGTGAACGGCGAAAAGGAAAGCCCCCTGTTCCGGTACCTGAAATCGCAGAAGGGGTTCGCGGGGTTCGACCCGGAGCATCCGCTGACTCCGATGCTTGAGAGCATGATGGAACACACGGCGCCGGATTACGCGTCGACGAGCGATATCAAATGGAATTTCACCAAGTTCCTGATCGACGCGAACGGGAACGTGACGGACCGATTTGAGCCGACGGCGGACATCGCGGAGGTCGAGGCGCGGGTAAAGGAGCTTTTGAGCCGGAAGAACGTCATGGAATTTACCTATAAGACGCACGACACCTGCTCGACCGAGATCAAGCTGAACATCGAGGGGAACGTCGTCACGAACATTTCCTTCACCAACGGCTGCAACGGCAATCTCAAGGCGATCCCGCGCCTGGTGGACGGATGGACGGTGGAAGAGATCGAGAGCAAGCTTTCCGGCGTCACCTGCGGGCGCAGGCCGACTTCCTGCGCGGATCAGCTCGCGAAGGCGTGCCGCGCGGCTTATGAGGCCGAGCAGCAGAGGGCGTAGGCGCGTCCTTAGGACAGATCTTGGGATGCGAGGAGGGAAGTTTATGCCGGAGGACGGTTACAATCGCTTAAAATTGGAAAACCAGCTCTGTTTTCCGCTCTATGCCTGCGCGAAAGAGGTCATACGCAAGTACAAGCCGTACCTGGACAAGCTGGGCCTGACCTACACGCAGTACATCGTCATGATGGTGATGTGGGAGCGGAAGGGACTGACGGTGAAAGAACTGGGGACGGCCCTCTATCTGGACTCCGGCACGCTGACCCCGCTCTTGAAAAAGCTGGAGAAAAAGGGCTATATCGCCCGGCGGCGCTCAAAGGAGGACGAGCGGAACCTGATCGTCTCCATCACGCCCGCGGGGGAGGAGTTAAAGGAGCAGGCGGTTCAGGTCCCGGCGGCGGTCGGGGCCTGCGTGGACATGAGCCAGGAGGAAGCGGGGCAGTTGTACAGGCTGCTGTACAAGCTTCTGGGGAAGCTGACGTAAGGGCAGGAGGGCCGATGCCATAACCGCTTGGCCCGGGGTTTTGCGCCTGCCGCAAAAACCGTAAGAATATGAAGATTCATCTAAGAGGGAATCCGCCCGCGGAGGCAGTCTGGAACGGGCGGGTTTTGCAGAAGGGAAGCCGGAAGGCTTCAGCCAGGGGAATCCGCCCGCGGAGGCAGTCTGGAACGGGCGGGTTTTGCAGAAGGGAAGCCGGAAGGCTTCAGCCAGGGGAATCCGCCCGCGGAGGCAGTCTGGAATGGGCGGATTTTGCAGAAGGGAAGCCGGAAGGCTTTAAGATCAGGATCAGGAGGGAAAGACATGAAAAAAAATTTAGGGACGCTGCAGGCAGTATATCCAATGCCTGTCTTGATGGTAGCCACTTACGATGAGAATGGGAAAGTAGACGTCATGAACGCCGCATGGGGCATGATCTGCAGCTCGGATGAGATCGCGCTCTTTTTGGGCGAGGCGCACAAGACCACGAAAAATATCCGTGTGTCGAAGGCGTTTACCGTCAGCATTGCGGATCGGCCGCATATGGCGGAGGCGGATTTCTTCGGGATCGCCTCGGGCAACGATATGGAAGACAAGTTCGAGCGGACCGGGTATCATGCCCAGAAGAGCGGGTTCGTGAACGCGCCTATCGTGGAGGAATTTCCGCTCGTGATGGAATGCGAGCTTGCGGAGATCGTGGAGACGGAGCATCTGCACGCGATCGTTGGGAAGATCGTGAATGTGGCGGCGGAAGAGGCCGTATTGTCCGAGGACGGGAAAGTGGATCCGGCGAAGCTGGACGCCTTGACGTTCGACTCGTTCCAGCACGGGTATTATGTTTCCGGGGAGCAGGTAGGCAAGGCCTGGAATGCGGGCGCGGGATTGATGAAGAAGTGACGGGAGCGGCCTATGAGACTGATATCGTGGAACGTGAACGGGCTTCGCGCCTGCGTGCAGAAAGGTTTTCTGGATTATTTTAAGGAAGCGGACGCGGATATCTTCTGCATCCAGGAGACGAAGCTCCAGGAGGGGCAGATCGAGCTGGATCTTCCGGAAGGCTACCGGGCGTACTGGAATTATGCGCAGAAGAAAGGATACTCCGGGACGGCCGTATTTACGAGGAGAGAGCCGCTCTCCGTGTCTTACGGGATCGGCGCCGAGGAGCATGACAGGGAAGGGCGCGTCATCACGTTGGAGTATGAGGGGTTCTATCTTGTCACCTGCTACACGCCCAATTCCCAGAACGAGCTGGCGCGGCTGCCTTACCGCATGGAATGGGAAGACGCGTTTTTGCGGTATTTGGATGGGAAAAAGGTGGAAAAGCCCGTCGTCTTCTGCGGCGACCTGAACGTGGCCCATGAGGAGATCGACTTAAAGAATCCTAAGACGAACCGGAAGAACGCGGGATTTACCGATGATGAGCGGGCGAAGTTCTCTGAGATGCTCGCGCACGGCTACATCGACACGTTCCGGTATTTTTACCCGGATCTGGAGCAGACGTATTCCTGGTGGTCCTACCGCTTTAAGGCGCGGGAGAAGAATGCGGGATGGCGCATCGACTATTTCATAACGTCGGAAGATCTGAAAGATCGGCTTGTGGACGCGAAGATCCACACGGAAGTCTATGGGTCGGATCATTGTCCGGTCGAATTGGAGATTGAGCTGTAAGCTTTTGGGATTTTTCATTCCCGCGAGCAATGAGGAAAATAGCCATGCTCGCATGGCTATTTTCCTCATTGCTCGCGGGAATAAATAACATGGGTTGCGTAACGGCAGATGAAATATGATAGGGAGGAACAACAGATCATGCAAAGAAGAGAAATGAAAGATTCCATAGGGCATATTGTCTACTGGAAGTCTGATGTCTTTGGCCGATCCAGGGATACCTTATTTTTCCTTCACGGTCTGACGGGCAATCACACGATGTTTGAACAGCAATTTCCGGCTTTTGCTGCAGATTATAATATGATTGCCTGGGATGCTCCAGCTCATGGGGAGTCAAGGCCATACCGGGAGTTTACTTATGAAAACGCGGCAAATGGGATGAAGAGAATCCTTGATGAGTGCGGAATTGCCACAGTTATATTGATTGGGCAGTCCATGGGCGGATTTATTTCACAGGCTTTTATTTGCAGGTATCCAGAAATGGTGAAAGGCTTTGTAGCGATCGACTCAACGCCGTATGGAGACTATTACTCAAAATCCGACCTGTGGTGGCTCAGGCAGATCGAGTGGATGGCAAAACTGTTTCCGGTAAAATTGCTGAGATCCGTGATGGCGAAGCAGAACGCGGCCACGGAAGCTGGCCGTTCGAATATGGCGGCTATGATCGGCATATACGGCAAATCGGAACTGTGTCATCTTATGGGGATCGGGTATGCCGGCTTTCTGGAGGATAACAGAGTATGTGAGATCCCCTGCCCCGTGCTTCTGATTGTCGGAGAAAAGGATCATACGGGAAAAGTCAAAGCCTACAACAAAAAATGGGCAAAAAGGACCAACTATCCGCTGATATGGATTCCTGACGCTGCTCATAATTCAAATGTTGATAACCCCGCTGCTGTAAACGAAAGGATCATGGGTTTTATTAAGGATTTGAAGCAGGCGAAGGGAGTCTTATGACATTGAACATGCGGAAAAACTACGAAAAAACGCTGCTGCCTCCGGTGGAACGCCATAATTGAAAAAAGAAGACAGGTTAAAAGTGTTTGTATTTGACGAAAAATAAGATGGCCAGCGGCAACCGCTGACCATCTATGAGGGGAGTATAAATAATTAATAAGGGGTATAACTTGTAAAAGAGAATTTCTGAAGGAGAAACCCCTCTTACAAAAAGAATTATAATATAATATGTCGAAAATTGCAAGTACTTTTTTAAAAAAATTTAAAAAAATTTTTTTGCATAAAAAATCAGGATCTTCAAATACTATCTGTGCAGTATGAAATGATTAGGAGGAAAAGACAATGGCAAAAAACAGTGACATGCAGAACAGCGTGAGCAACGGCACGAACGAGTACGGAAGCTCCAAGGACAGCCGCGAGAGCGGCAAGAACGCGACTTCCCAGAACTGCGGCAAGAACACGGCTCAGGGCAAGGCGAAGAACAAGGCCAGCAACGCAAGCGGGTCTGACTGCAGCGACTCTTATGGGAAATAACTGACGCTGCCGGCGCGGGGCTTAGGATGAACGGTTGGCTGAACGGTTACAGATGAACGTAACAGTTCAGCCTTCGGCCTCACAGTTATGGAATCCGGCTCATTAAAAGTTTGCCTTCGGCAAAGAGTCGGATTCCCACTCGGCAAAATTTACACGTTCTTACGGACTTTGCAGCAAGTGCAAAGTCCTGAGCTGAACGATTACAGATGAACTGCATAATATAATGTAGGAACAGATTACCAGGAAACAACCTGGTAATCTGTTTTTTACCTTAAAAGAGATTACCAGGAAAGAAAGGTGACGATATGGAATTTCAGACAATTGGCATCCGGGAGTTCCAGGAGTACCGCAGCCGCCCTGACGCCTGGGTCATAGACGTAAGGAGCAGGGAAGATTTTGCCGAAGTCCATGTGGAAGGGGCGCGGAATATCCCGTATGAGGAGCTTAGCATATATCAGAAATATCTGCCGAAAGATAAATTGTATATCCTGTACTGCGACCGGGGATCGAGCAGCTTGATGGCCGCGAAGGAGCTAAGCAGGAACGGGTTCCGGGCGGTGAGCCTGGTAGGCGGGATCCAGGCCGCGCTGCCCCGTGAGGGGTGAGGCGCGGATCGCCCTGGCTTAACAGGCGGGATCCAGGCCGCGCTGCCCCGCGAGGGGTGAGGCGCAGATCGCCCTGGCTTAACAGGCGGGATTTAGGCCGCGCTGCCTTGGAATTTTGAAAAAATGTTGACAGCGGGAAAGGGAAACTATAATATAACTTATAGAAAAAGTCCACAGGAGAACGAAGATGGAAAAATACGAATTGATCGCCCCCTGCCATTTTGGGTTAGAGGCAGTATTGAAGCGGGAGGTTTACGATCTGGGATATGAGATCACGAAAGTAGAAGATGGGAAGGTCGCGTTCGAGGGGGATGCGGAAGCGGTCTGCCGCGCCAATATCTGCCTTCGGACCGCGGAGCGCGTGCTTTTGAAGGTCGGGCAGTTCCACGCGGAGACGTTCGAGGAGCTGTTCCAGGGGATCAAGGCCATCCCGTGGGAAACGTATATCCCGAAGGACGGGAAGTTTTGGGTGGCGAAGGCCCCTTCCATCAAGAGCAGGCTGTTCAGTCCCTCGGATATCCAGTCTGTTGTGAAAAAAGCCATGGTGGAGCGGCTGAAAAGCCGTTTTCACACGGACTGGTTTCCAGAGACGGGGGCGGAGTATCCTTTGCGGATCTCCTTAATGAAGGACGAGGTCACGGTGTCGCTGGATTCTTCCGGCGAGTCTTTGCACAAGCGAGGCTACCGTACGATGGCCGGGAAAGCCCCGATCTCCGAGACGCTGGCGGCGGCCCTGATCATGCTGACGCCCTGGAAGAAGGATCGGATCCTAGTGGACCCGCTCTGCGGCAGCGGCACGTTTCCGATCGAGGCGGCGATGATGGCGGCGAACATCGCCCCGGGCGTGAGGCGTCGGTTCACAGCGCAAAAGTGGGACAATCTCATCGATCCGAATCTCTGGGACGAGATCCGGGCGGAAGCGGAGGAGGCGGCGGATCTGGAGATCCAGACGGATATCCAGGGCTATGACATTGACGGCGAGATCGTGCGGGTCGCCAGGGAAAATGCGAGGCGCGCCGGAGTGGAGGGCCTGATCCATTTTCAGAGGCGTCCGGTCAGCGAGCTGCAGCATCCGAAAAAGTATGGCTTTTTGATCAGCAACCCGCCTTATGGGGAACGCTTAGAGGAGCGGGAGGCGCTACCCGGGCTGTATATGCAGATCGGGGAGGCGATGCGCCGTCTGGATACCTGGTCGTCGTACCTGATCAGCGCCTATGAGGACACGGAGCGTTACATCGGGCGGAAGGCGGACAAGAACCGGAAGATCTACAACGGGATGCTGAAGGCTTATTTTTACCAGTTTTTGGGGCCGAAGCCCGCAAAGCGGAATCCGTAAGGGAGCGGGAAGCGTTTTGACATGGACGAGAAGGTGTTAAAGACCGCATCGGGGATCCTTTTGGCGACAGCCGTCGCGGCGGCCATCCTGCTGCCGCAGTTTTCCAATATCCGCCAGGCCGATATCAGCATAGAGAGTATGTCCGGGCTGGAACGGCTGGCCCATTACACGGAGCAGGCGGAAGAGGAAGGGGGCATTGATTTTGCCCAGCAGCTTCGGGTGGAGCTTCCGCCCGGCATGGGCGAGGACGAGGTCGTCATCGAGAACGACTATATGAGCCAGCGGATCATCCTGCGTATCCCCGATGTGGGGCGGGATTATTTTATGAGGCATCCCCTGCTGGGGAAAAGCTACCATATTGACGATCTTTATATGGAGAGCGGGGTCGTTGAGATCACCATGGATTCCGTCTACGAGGTCGTGAGCAGCGTGGAGGACGGGTATCTGTATCTTGATTTTAAGCGTCCCCGCGAGGTCTACGACAAGGTCGTCGTCATCGACGCGGGCCATGGGGGCGGCGCCCCGGGCGCGGTCAAGCAGGGCGTCATGGAAAAGGACATAAACCTCGCCATCGTGCTTCAGTTGAAAGAATTGCTGGATAAAAGCGAGAGGGACGTCGGGGTGTACTATACCAGGACGGGCGACGTCAACCCGTCGTTCGAGCAGCGGGCGCAGCTCGCCGGGAAGGTGGATGCGGATCTGTTCATCAGCGTGCATAACAATTCCACGGTCGATGGCAAGATGTCGTCCTACCACGGCACGGAAGTGATGTACGATGAGAAAAAAAGCGAGGAAGGGCATAGCAGCAAGCGGCTTGCCCAGATCTGCTTAGAAGAGACGACCGCGTCTTTGGGGAGTCAGGATAACGGGCTGACATACGGGAACAGCATTTACATCATCCGCAACAGCGCGGTTCCGGCGGCGTTAGTAGAGGTGGGTTTTTTGACGAACCAGGAAGAGCTGGACAAGCTGGGTTCTTTGGACTATCAGAAAAAAGCGGCGGAGGGCATTTACAACGCCATCCTGCGCGCGCTGGACGAGGGGTTCTGAGCGTGAGGGAAGCGGCGCGCCGTAAAAGGACGCAAAAGGAGGAGACATGGCAGCTTTTAAAAAATTGATATTCGCGACGGGCAACGAGGGGAAGATGGAGGAGATCCGGCAGATCCTCTCCGGCATAGACGCGCAGATCCTTTCCATGAAAGAGGCCGGGATCGAGAAGGAGGTCGCGGAGAACGGGACGACGTTTGAGGAAAACGCGCTGCAGAAGGCGTTTGGGATCGCGGAAGAGGTGAAGGAAAAGGACGCGGTCGTTTTGGCGGACGACTCCGGCCTGGAGATCGATTATCTGGGGAAGGAGCCTGGGATCTACTCCGCCCGGTACTTGGGGCGGGATACGCCTTACAGCGTGAAGAACCAAAACCTGCTGGATCGGCTAGAGGGCGTGCCGCGCCAGCAGCGGACGGCGCGGTTCGTATGCGCGATCGCGGCTGTTTTCCCGGACGGGACGTCCTGCGTCGTGCGGGAGACGATGGAAGGGTACATCGGCTGGGAGATCGTCGGGGAGCATGGGTTTGGATATGATCCGATCTTCTGCCTGGACGGATATGAATGCACGACGGCGCAGTTGGACCCGGAGGTGAAGAACCAGTTGAGCCACCGCGGGAAAGCCTTGCGGGCGATGAGGGATCAATTGATGCAGAGGTAGAGGCGCAAAAGCGGAAGGGGATGTTTATGAGAGTATTGGTTGTAAGCGACACCCACGGAAGGCATGAGAACCTGGAGCGGATCTTGGAGCGCGAGGCCAGGATCGACCGGATGATACACTTAGGCGACGCGGAAGGGCATGAGGACTACATTGCGGGGCTGGCGGGATGCCCGCTGGACATTGTTGCGGGAAACAATGATTTCTTCACGGATCTGGCCAAGGAAAAGGAATTGAAGATCGGGAAATACCGGGTATTGATCACCCACGGGCATTATTATTACGTTACCGCCGGAGTGGAGGATCTGAAAAAAGAGGCGCTTGGCAGGGGCATGGATATCGTGATGTTTGGCCATACCCACTGGCCGCTGTTGGATTACGGGCGCGGCATCGTCGCCTTGAACCCCGGGAGCGTGTCTTATCCAAGACAGGAAGGGAAACGCCCCTCCTACGCGATGATGGAGCTGGACGGGAACGGGGAGGCGCATTTTTACATACGGTACTTGTAATGATTCGGTTACGGGAATTTAGGAAAATTAAGAGTGATGATGTATGACGGAAAAAGAAGTGATCCAAAAGAATATTGAGGAATTTTCACGATTGCAGAAATATATGATCTTAACAGAAGATAAGAAGTCGAAAGCCTATCTGGAAATGAAAGATCGGTATATTGAGCTGAAGATCATTTTGACATCTTTCGGGATCAGCCTGGTCGAGTTAGATAAAATAAAAGAGTGATACGAAGAGCAGTCAGGCAAAAATTGAGGCGGCATGATCTCATAACGCGAAAAAGGAGGAATGGACGATGGAAAAAGTAAAAAGGATCAAAAAAGCAAAAGGTTTCTCGATGTTTCTGCTGCTTGCTGTAACGCTTGCCGCGTTATTTGGCACAGCAGCGCACGCAAAGGAGTATGACTGGGTCCGTCCGACAAGCATCTCGGCAGTCGGCGAGAAGAGCCTGACCATGAAGGCTGGCGAGGAGAAAAAGCTCCGCGTTCTCATGAAACCAATCTACGCGAACGACGATTTCCTGCGCTGGAAGATCGTTTCCGGCAAGAAATACGTGAGCTTCGACGACTACGACCGCAATGACGACAGTATCGATATCGTCGCGAAGAAGGCGGGAACTGCCAAGGTGAGCTGCTACATCAACGGGAAATCCAGTAAGAAGGTAACGTTCACGATCAAGGTAAAGAAGTCTTCCGAAAAGAAGAGGACCATTGCCGCGAAGGGGAGCGCAACCAGATACGAGGAGGTTTACGATGATTTTGACCTGGAGGTGAGAAAGCTCGCCGCTGTCAGCAACAAATACCTGAAGTGGACGATCGCAGATAAAAAGATCGTCGGTTTCGGATCATCCCGGACGAAAGGGCCCGAGGCAGAATTCGTTGCGAAAAAGGTCGGGACTACCAAGATCACCTGCACGAATACCAGGACAAAGGAAAAGATCGTATTTACAGTAAAGGTTGTAAAGAACTACGAGGATTTCAGCGAGGATGATAGCTTCTGGGAACAGTATGACGACTGAGATGGAAGGAAACGCATGAAATAAGGATTATGCCGCTTCTTATGCATACATATATTTAAGAGCCGGGCTTTTCAAAGCCCGGCTTCTCTGCTTTTGGTCATTTGGCCTTCTTTTGGAAGAGTATGCGGATGGAATTTAATACGCACAGCATCGCGACGCCGCTGTCCGCAAAGACGGCCATCCACATGGAAGCGTGTCCGGCAAGGCCCAGCAGCATGACGAGGATCTTGACGGCCAGGGCGAAGGCGACGTTCTGCCATGCGATCCGCGTCGTCGCCCGCGCGATGGAGATCGAATCCGGGACGGCGTCCATGTTGGAGGTCAGGAATACCACGTCCGCGGCCTCGATGGCGGCGTCCGCGCCGCTCCCCATGGCTGCGCCAACGTCTGCCCCGGCAAGCACGGGGGCGTCGTTGATCCCGTCCCCCACGAACAGGACGGAGCCGTTGGAATTGCGGATTTCCTGCAATTTGGCCAGTTTTTCGCCTGGCAGCAGCTTGGCGTGGATCTCGTCGATCCCGGTTGCGCTTGCGACGGCCTGCGCGCTTTCAGGCGCGTCCCCGGTCAGCATGGCGGTCTTAACGCGCATCTCTTTTAGCGAGGAGATCGCGTGCGCCGCTTCCGGCTTCACGGTGTCGGCGATCCGGAGATATCCGGCGGGCTTGCCGTCGATGGCGAGGAAAACCTGCGTGCCGTAAGACAGGCGTTTCAGATCCGGGAAATGCACATGGAATTTTTCCATTAATTTTTGATTCCCGACGAGCGCTTTCCCGCAAGGCAGCGTCGCCTGGATCCCATGGCCCGCGATTTCCTGGATGGAAGATGCGGACTCCAGCGCAAGGCATTTTTCCTGGGCGGCAGCCAGGATGCTTGCGCCGATCGGGTGGGTGGAATGCTGCTCGCAGCTTGCGCAGAGCCGAAGAACATCGTCCTTTCCATATCCGCTTAGGGCGACGGTTTCCTGCACGGCGAAATCGCCTTTTGTGACCGTTCCGGTCTTGTCCATGATGGCCGTGGAGATACGGCCCAGCGCCTCGATGGACGCGCCGCCCTTAAAGAGGATCCCGCGCTTCGAGCCGGCCCCGATGCCGGAGAAGAACGCCAGCGGGACGCTTAGGACGAGGGCGCAGGGGCAGCTTATGACAAGGAACGTCAGAGCCGTATAGATCCAGTGGCGCCAGTCCCCGGTAATTAAGGAGGGGAGGATCGCAGTCAAAAGCGCGGCCGCGACGACGAAAGGCGTGTATATACTGGAAAAACGCGTGATGAAACGGTCGATCTTCGGCTTGCTTGCGGCGGCGTTTTCGACCGAATCCAGGATCCTTGTGACCATGGAGCCTTCCAGCGTCTGGCTTGCCTGGATCTTTAATTCGCCGGACGTGTTGATGCAGCCGGAAGTGATCGGATCCCCTGCGGATACTTTGACCGGGACAGGCTCCCCGGTGATCGGGGAAGTGTCCAGGCGGCTTTCCCCCTCTAAGATCTTGCCGTCCAGCGGGACGCGGTCGCCGGGGCGCACCAGGAGGACGTCCCCGACCTGCGCGTCTTCGGCGGGGATCACGGATATGTTGTCCCCACGGACGAGATTTACCACTTCCGGGCGCAGGTCCACAGCGTCCATGATCTGGGAGCGGCTGCGCGCGACGGCCATTTCTTCAAAAAATTCCCCAATCCGATAAAACAGCATGACGCCGACGGCTTCCGGGAAATTCCCGATGGCGAAAGCACCGATGGTCGCAATGCCCATTAAGAAGTTTTCGTCAAAAATCTGTCCGTTGGCAAGGTTTTTGACAGCGGTGAGCAGGATCTGGCCGCCCAGGATGAGGTAGGCTGCGACAAAAATTGCGGAAGGCAGGAGCGCGCCGCCGATTTCGTATGTTTCTAAGATTTCCCCAAGGATGAAAAGGACAAGCCCTGCGGCAATGGAAAGGAAGTCGGCCTGCTGCTCGCTGAGCCGATGGGATTTCCCGTCATGATCCTGCGCGTCAGAGAGGACCCGTTTTCCCTTTTGAGAGGCCTCCTGCTTTTTTACCGTGACTTCCGGCTCGATAGAAGAGCAGATTTCCTGGAATTTTGCGATCAGAGCCTCTTCGTTTTGAGCGGCTTCCGGCGTTACGGCGGCCCGGAGCTGCTTGGTGGCGAACGTGAGGGTCGCGCCCTTCACTTCCGGCAGCTCGTTGATGAGGCGTTCCATCTTGGCGGCACAATTGGCGCAGCCTAAATGCTCGACCAGGCAGTTGACCCGCACGCCGTCCGCTGGAAGGGGAGCGGCCGGATGTTCCGGCTCGTCATGGTGATGCCCGCAGCCGCAGCCGTCGCCATGCTCATGATGATGATGTCCGTCGCCGCAGCCGTCGTGATCGTGGTGATGCCCGTCGCTGCAGCCGCAATCGTTGTGGTCGTGCTGATGTTCGTTGTCATGATTGTGATGATGTCCGTCGCCGCAGCCGTCGTGATCGTGGTGATGCCCGTCGCTGCAGCTGCAATCGTTGTGGTCGTGGTGATGCCCGTCGTCGCAGATGCAATCGTTGTGGTCGTGCTGATGTTCGTCGCTGCAGCCGCAGTCGTCGTGGTCGTGGTGATGCCCGTCGTCGCAGCCGCAGCCGTCGCCATGATCGCCGTGGCGGTGTTCGCGGGCGTCGTCCGTATGTTTTGGCAGGTGTTCTTTTTTATGGCTCATCCGTAGATCCTCCTTTACGATCTGTTTTGTTCTTTGCATATGAATATTTGTTCATATGAATATTAAATCATATCATAAACGGATTGTCAACAGGTAATATGGAAGAGAATTCGAAAAATGTAGCAGTTCAGTCCAGGAGTTATAAAATGTAAAAGACTTCTTAATCAAAATGAACAAAAAACAGCCACGGCATGCGCCTAAATTATCTGAAAGAACATCACAGGACACTTTATACCAGCCTTGTACTAAACGGAATCTTGTGGGAGC
>CANQTH010000071.1 GCA_947626795.1 uncultured Lachnospiraceae bacterium | reverse complement strand
TTTCCAAACTCCGTTTTTGTTGCTGCGGGGGCTAATACTTTTGCCTGCATTTTGCAGCCGTTTTCCTTTAATTCCCATGACAAGCCTTCTGTAAATGCGCTGACATAAAATTTAGCCGCACAATAAGTAATGGCAGCAGGTACGATCGTATAGCCGCCAGCAGAAGAAATATTGATAAGCTGCGTTCTTTCTACATCTTTGAAATCCCGTACAAACAGAGAAGAAAGTATTGTAAGGGATTCAATATTTAAGTGGAGCATTTGTCTTATTTTGTTCAAGTCTTGATGACATACAGTGTCATAGTTTCCAAAACCGGCATTGTTGATCCATGTTCGCAGCGGATATATCTTAACTTCTTCATAAAGAAGAAAAGCGTTGTCTGGAATGGATAAGTCCGTAACCTTGATGATAACATCCAACGACGGATAGCGTGATAAAATTTCCTGCCGTAATGTTTCGAGCCTGTCCTTTCTGCGGGCTGTTAAGATCAGATTGCTGCCACGTTCCGCAAATGCCTTTGCTGTTTCATATCCAATACCGGAACTTGCCCCGGTAATAACGGTATAGTTTTCTGTGTTTTGAGCCATTTACAAAGCCTCCTTATTTTTGATATAATATAAACATACAATGTAGAGTAAACTCTATGTCAAGAGATAGGAAGTGTTTTTTTGAAATATTCGATTGGTGAATTTTCTAAGCTGACAAATTTAGGCATACATACCCTGCGCTATTATGAACAGGAACATTTAATTACACCAGAGCGCAATTCTGGAAATCGCCGTTGTTATACGGATCAGGATATTGCCTGGGTTGACGTTATCAAGCGTTTAAAAGACACGGGTATGCCAATCAAAGAAATTCGGAAGTATGCAAAATTGCGCGCAGAGGGTGACAGTACGTTGTCTGAAAGAATGGAAATGCTGATTTCTCATAGAAAATTTCTTGACGGGCAGATCGGTCAGTTACAGGAACACATGAGGAAATTAGAGGAAAAGATTGATTTTTATAGACGGAAAATTGAGCGTATTACAAAGGAACAGATCGTCAGCGTAGAAAGGAGATAGGAATATTATGCAAATTTCCGAAATCCCCATTGGAAAAATTAAAATCGTGGATTAACAGTATGGGAAAAAGGCTTATCATCAGAATGTGTGGAATAGAAAATTGCATTAAAGCCGCATAAGCATTGAAAAAGCATACGATCTCAGTTATGATTTTTTTACCACAAAAAATCAAGGCTTCTGGCATGATGGTGGATATTATGCCAGAAGCCTGATGAAACTTTACTTTCAAAAATCTGTACCTGAAGATCAAACGGCATAAGAACCATATCCTGAATACGATACGTCTGGGAGTTTGATTTAGCTACATCTCGTATTCTTCGGACGGAATACCCAAAGAAGATAATTTATTTTTATATACTTTCAATTGATATTCTAGTTCCGGATTATTACCTGTATCAGCTTTTTTTATACGTTGTAAATTAACATAATAATCAATAGTAACCTGTTTTAATTCGTCTAATGTCATATCTTCAACCATCCTTTCACCGCCTTTTATATTTTATATTTATATTATAAACGGTTTTAGTAAAGGTGTAAAGCCTTATTCAATTATCAATGTGCTTTTTTTGATATCTTTATTGTCTGTTATTGTCTATTGTCGGTTTGTTGTCTTATAGTTTTCTCCCCATGCTTTCATGGCGTCGAGGATGGGACGCATTGATTCACCCAACTCCGACAGCGCGTATTCTACCCTCGGCGGGACTTCGGGATAAACGGTGCGGGTAATGATCCCGTCCGCTTCCATAGACCGCAGGCTGTCTGTGAGTACCTTCTGGCTGATCCCGTCCAGATTTTTCCGCAGTTCATTAAAGCGCCACGGGCGCACAAGCAGGTTTCGTATGATCAGCAGTTTCCATTTGTTTCCGATCAACTGCACGGTAGTTGCAACGGGACATTCGGGGATCAATTCAGCTTTCGTTTTCATAAGGGACCTCCATTACTTCAAATTAAGAACAAGCTAAGTTATGCCTTGTAGCTTGCTGCGGGGTATTTGACTTTTCAGCTCTGCTGGTTTTATATAAAGTGAGGACTGACGATGAAGCAGTATTTTTCTTTTCAATGGCATATTACGGATGAGTGCGACCAGCGGTGCAGGCACTGCTATATCTTTTCCGGCGATGCTTGTAAAAAGCTGGATTCCATGAGCTGGGCGCAGATGGAGGACACCTTCTATAACTGTCTGGACTTTTGCGAAGTGTACGGCCGTCTGCCTTATTTCTATCTCACTGGCGGCGATCCGATCCTGCACCCGGATTTCTGGCGGCTGCTGGCTCTGTTCAAAGAACGGGGAGTCCCGTTTACCATCATGGGCAACCCGTTCCACTTTTATTAGAGCCGACATACTCAATTTTATTACCCCATCCGTTTCATTTGTTACCCCATTCCGGATTGTGGCATTGAGCATAAAGGCATTATCATGGTACTCAGGAGCAGGAAGCCCGGCGGCAGCCCTTTCCTTAAACATACGGTCAATGCCCTCGCCGAACTCCTGCACATAATCATATTCATGGAGAAAACGGGCATAGTTCCTCTAAAGTAAACTCCATATAGCTCATCATACCTCTCATCCAGCGTCATTGGCAGGCGTGGAAAGAGTGCAAAAAGATAATGAACAAAAACCATTGACTACTATTCAATGAATGTGATACAATGAAAATGCAAAACAGGAAGTGATAACGTGACAGACAGATTGCCGCTATGGAGACCAGAAAAAAGCTTCTTGAAGCGGCAAAAATATAATATGTGAAAAGGGACTGCTCAACGCATCCATTGAGGAGATCACAAAAGCCTGTGGCGTATCAAACGGCACATTTTACACCTGCTTTAAGCGCAAGCGATAGGAGGATCCCTATGGAAACAACCACTGAAAACAAAATGGGCACAAAGCCTGTATGGTCGCTGCTTCTGACCATGGCTTTGCCTGTCATATTATCTACCGCCGCTCAGTCACTGTACAATATCGTAGACGGCATTTTCGTTTCCATGCTGGGTGAGGACGCTATGGCGGCAATCACCTTTGCGGGTCCCTGCACAAAGGTGTTGATCGCCCTGGGAACGGGCATAGCCGTGGGCATGAACGTCATGCTCTCCCATGGGCTGGGAGAGAAAAGCCAGGAACAGGTCGATGATGCGGCTGCTGCGGCAATCTCACTGTCGGTGGCAGGTGGGCTGCTTTCCCTGCTGGCAGCGTTCACACTGGTCAGACCGTACCTGAGTGCGCAGACCAATAGTCCTGCCATTTTAGAGGGCGGCGTGGCATACCTCACTGTCTACCTTGGGCTGGGTATCGGCACGATCGGCCAGTTAGTCTTTGAACGTATGCTCATTTCCACAGGCAAGACCGTTTACAGCATGATCTCCCAGGCCATCGGCGCGGTCCTTAATCTTATTTTGGATCCGGTTCTGATCTTCACCGCCGGCATGGGGATTACCGGGGCGGCGCTGGCTACTGTCATAGGCCAGACAGTGGCAATGATCATAGCGTTGTCACTAAATTTTGCAAAAAATAAAGAGGTGCATATCCGTTTTACGCTAACGCCTCCGGCCTATGCGGTCAAGCGGGTGCTGGTATTGGGGCTTCCCTCCACACTCCTGCTGTCTTTGGATGGCATTATGCTCATCAATTTCAATGCCGTACTCATTCCCATGGCATGGCTGCTGTCCCTTACCGGGAAACTGAACGCAGTGTGGCTATCTGTGCCAGTGGCTGATACTGTGGCGGCAGTGGTAGGGTTCGCATTGATGCTGCGGTTTTACAGAAAAGACATTAAAATTGCGATAGGGGAGCAGTCTTTTGTATGCTGAAACAGAATGTGACGAAACAATAAACCTGTATCTGGATTCAGGATTTGATTATTTTGATACCAGCTATGTGTATCACGATGGCGTCAGTGAGACGGCGATTAATAAGTGTCTTGTCAGCCGATATCCGAGAGAGAGCTTCCGACTGGCGTCAAAGCTTCCGGTTTTCACGATCACGGAAGAAAAACAGGTGGAACAGATTTTCTCTGAGCAGCTTAAAAAATGCGGTGTGGATTACTTCGATTATTATCTGCTCCACAATGTGAATGGCATTTTTTATAACCGGATCATTTCCCAATGCCATATGTTTGAGCATATGCAGAAATGGAAAGAGGAAGGAAAGATCCGGCATATCGCATTTTCTTTTCATGATTCGGCAGATGTGCTGGATAAGGTGTTGAGTGAGCATCCGGAAGTCGAAGCGGTGCAGATTGCCCTCAATTATATCGACTGGGACGCGTATTTTGTCCAGGCGAAAGCCTGTTATGATGTGATCCGGAAACATGGCAGACAAATGATCGTCATGGAGCCGGTCAAGGGCGGTATGCTTGCAAAAGCGCCAAAAGAGGCGGAAAAGCTTATGAAAGAAATGCATCCCGATGCTTCGTCCGCATCGTGGGCAATTCGTTTTGCGGCAAGTCTTGACGGCGTCCTTACCGTTTTGTCCGGTATGTCTACGCTTGAACAGGTAGAAGATAATGTATCTTTTATGAAAGATTTCCAGCCACTTAACGACAGGGAAAAAGAAATCTTAAAAGAAACTGCAAGGATTTACCGTATGTCCGGTATTGCAAAGACAGCGGATTTTACGCCTTATGAATCAATAAATCCAAAAGGGATCTCTGCAGCTGCGATACTTGACTGTTATAATAGCTGTATGCTTCAGCCTGTGCCGACATTTGGCGCAGAACACAACTATTTTACTTCTGAGAAAGCGAAGCACGGGCTTGGAAAGGATGATGTCTGTATTCCGGGAGAAGTCATATTGGCTGATGGAACAGACGCTACAGAACTGATCCATGAAGCAGAAAAATTTTTGAATGACAGCGCATTTGCCCAATATGACGTATAGATATTTTACCGTGATGCAGGTCTATGATGGTCTTGGCAGTACTTAATCCCAAACCATAATGATCCCTGGAGGTGGATTGGGATTTATGGAATTTAAGTCACGAAAGGTGCATGGAGAGTAGGTATTATTTACAATCCATACGCCTTTTTATTTTAGGAAATACGGCCTTATGTTTTTTCATATTTTATCAAAAGTTAAAGACTTGTTAAGAATTTTTATGCTATGATTCAGAACATAGAGGAAAAAAACGAGGGAAAAGAGGCATACGCTATGTTCTGGAGAATATTAAAAAAGGATCTGAAACGCAAAAAGACCATGAACATCATTCTGCTGCGGGGCTTTTAAGCTCTGCGGCAGTCGTTATCATGATTTGGCTGTTCGGTTATGGATGCACATACAGAGTCAATAAACTATCGCCCATAGACGCAGTAAGAAACGGTCAGACGGGCGAGCGTTTCAGAAGAAAGAGCCTATTGCGCTTAGGACGGTCAAAACTGCCACAGGCCGCGTTTCTCCCGGTCAATGACGTGCTCAGTTCGCCGAAGCAGTTCTCCATCATAGCGGTTGTGTTCACGCTCTGCATGCTGCTGATGGCGATCATGTCAAATTTTGCATTGACACTCAAGAGTGAAAAGATACTGCGTTTCTTCGACGTGCCCTCAAGTGAAGCGCATATCATGGACAGCGAAATCTTTGGAGAGGTCGCTGCAGACAGAGTACATATAAGCAGACTATCGCAGATACCGAAAAGCTCCTCGCCGATAACGGAATGCCCGGCAAATGCACAATAACAATGGCCACGCAGTTTGAAACATCGCATGGAGACAAAACGGCAAAAGCGCTTGCCGTTTGTTATAGCACATCCTGGGATGCGCATGAATCTGCCGCGGGAAAATGCGGATACTCCGATACTGATCATAAGTTCAAGGACGGGGAAGGAGGATAAGCTGAACGGCTTTGACCTCGGCGCGGATGATTATATTGAAAAGCCTTATGACATTGATATTCTTATCGCTAAGATCAAGGGGATATTCAAACGGCGGTATCAGCGCGATACGTTGTCGGCGGACGGCGTGACGCTCAATCTTGCAGATAAAACAGCAGTCATCGACGGAAAATCCGTGGAACTGCCTGCAAAGGAATTTGATCTGTTGGCGCTTCTGATTGAGAATCAGGGAAAAGTTCTGAAAAAAGAGTATCTGTTTGGCGCTGTCTGGGGCAGCGGCAGCGATTCGGAGCTGCAAACGCTCCATGTGCATATCAACCGCCTCCGCCAGAAGCTCGGTGATGGCCCTAAAAATGCAAAGCGTTTGCTTACTGTCTGGGGCGTGTCGGGGGCCGAGGACGGCGAACTCTACACGTCCGATGAGCATTATCTGATCATAGAGGCCGACGGTATGTTGTATCGTGTGGAGTATATCGTCGGGAACGGGCAATATGGCATTGCTGCGGTAAACTGTGTATTGGGCGTGCTGTTCCTGTTGGTGACAGCTCTTCATGAGCCTGTTGTTACAAAAGGGTTATAGATTTAAAAAAATTTTATTGCAAAAGCGGCGGAAACATCATAAAATACAGTTAGGCCATTCTGCTGACGCATCAGCGGGAGCAGAGAATATGGGACATATACGCCGACGGAATACACACCCTTTTATTCTAAAGCGAAAGAGGCGAATCCTTATGAAAAAACTACCTTTTATCTTATCGCTCGCCTGCGCGCTCGCGCTTTTAGGCGGCTGCATTTTCCTGGGCGTGCAGTACTACGGCCTGAACGAGCGTTTCCATGGCCTGGAAACGGAAGCGTTTAAGCTCCAGGAAGACAATTCCGGCCTGAGCGAGCAGTTGGAGAGCAGTTCCCAAAAATTAGAGGAGAGCAACGCCCAATTGAAGGAAAAAGAAGATTACATCAAGGGGCAGAACGATTACATTTCCGAGCTTTCGCAGCAGGTCCAGTCCTTTGCAGACGAAGACGGGGAGGAGGACGAAACGGGCGCTTCTTACAGCGAAGACGACGACCCGTACCCGGGCCTGTACGCCGACAAGGACGGGGAGGAAGAGAAGTACGTCTACCTCACGTTTGACGACGGCCCTTCGGACCTGACGCCGAAAGTGCTGGATCTGCTCGACCAGTATGGCGCCAAAGCGACGTTTTTCGTCGTGAAGAAAAACAACGAGGACTGCGCTGAATACTTGTCCCAGATCGTGGAGCGGGGGCATACGCTCGCGCTTCATTCCGCCAGCCACGATTACCATCGGATCTATCAGTCGCTGGACGCGTTTTTGTCCGACTATGAGCAGGTGTACGATTGGGTATACGAAGAGACGGGGTATTCCCCTTCCCTTTTCCGTTTCCCGGGCGGGAGCAACAACGGTTCCTCTTCCGTGGGCTACAGCATCATCGCGGAGATGGAGCGGCGCGGCTTCACCTACTTTGACTGGAACGTCAGCTCCGGCGACGGCAGCAACCTCACCACCACGGAAAACATCATTGACAACATCTGCTCAAACGTGGGGAACGTGGACACTCCGGTCGTGCTGATGCACGACGGAAAAGGGAAGGCCGCCACGCTGGCAGCCCTCCCCGAAGTGCTGGAATATCTGGATTCCAACGGCTATACGTTCCGCGCGCTGGACGATTCCGTGGAGCCTGTGCAGTTTCGATAGGCTGCGCAGGCGGCCTTCTTACTGTTCCATCTGTTTCCCCAGGAACCCGGCGGCCACTTTCGCCAGCTTGCTCTCCGTCTCCCCGGCCTTGTCCGAATTTTCCCGGTTGTACATCACGACGGATCCGATCGCGTCCCCTTCGCAAATGATGGTCGATACTACCTGGGACTGGAAATCCCCGGTGTCGTCGAGCGTGATCTTCACAAATCCCTTCTCGTCTTTTTTCGCATAAAAAGTCTCCCGGTCCGTGATGGCGTTTTCCAACTGCTTGCTGATCGGCTTCCCTTCAAATTCCTTCCTTCCCGCCCCCGCCGCCGCGATGACGTGATCCTTGTCCGTGATGCACACCAGGCAGCCGCTGTTCTGGGCAAGGCTTTCCGCATACAGGCCCGCAAACTGCCCCAGCTCGCCGATCGGGGAGTATTTTTTTAAGATGATCTCCCCCTCGTGATCCGTGAAGATTTCCAGCGGGTCGCCTTCCCGTATCCTCAGCGTGCGCCGTATCTCCTTCGGCACTACCACCCTCCCCAGGTCGTCGATCCTCCGAACTATTCCTGTCGCTTTCATAAACATCATCCTCCATTTTCTCTCTGTATTTTCCAGTTCCCGGACGCTTCCGGGACGTTCCATGGATCATCGGCAGCCCACTGTAAGGCCATAAGCCTCCCGGCGCCGCTTACTTTCCCATTTATGGAAATAGTATCTGTAAAACGGAGGAATTTATACCCGAAATCCTTCTTCCACAACGCGGTTTCATTTTTGAGCGTTTTCCCCGGATGTCTCAGATAGCGATATTGGGCGATATGAGGAGATTGGCAAAAAGCCGAATGCCTGCCCGATTTCTTTTTGATCCGGCTTATGATTCATCGTTTTTGCCCGTCTCTTCGATATCGGACTTCATATTGGCAATGAGCGCAAACAGCTCCCTTGGCACGATGAACGGCTCGGAAAATGCGTTGATAACAATACCTTTGACATTCTTCTCATGATTCCATGCCAGATTGGCCGCTTCAAGGAAATGCATTTCAAGCTTGGAAAACCGCTCGCCGTATTCTCCCATCTCTTCCGCTGATGTGAAAACCGGGAAGAAGAAGTCCTTGCCGTTTTGAAGGATATCGGGAACCAGCCTTGTTTCATCCTGCGTCGTAAAGGTCTGCCCGACAATGGAATCAAGCCCTTTTCCGTCTTTGGCTTCCATGACGATCTTTTCAAAAGCCTCATGATCTGCGGCGCCAAGGATGGCGCTGCAGGGAACCCATACCCAACTGTCACGGAGTATCTTCGCAAGCTCGATCAGGTTGGGCGTCGTCCGGTTCCTGTTACAGGTTTCCGCCGCTCTTTGATCCAACTCATTTCTTGTTTCATCAAAGCGGCCGATCACTGCAAGCAGATCTTTTGGCAGGCGCTTGCGGCATTCCTTTGCCATTTCCGCAGGGACGCCATAGAAAGCCTCGGCCATGCCTCCGGCGATGCATGTCAGGGTGTCGCAGTCGCCGCCCAGGGAGACGGCGGTACGAATGACGTCTTCAAAATCTTTTCCTTCCATAAATGCCGTGACCGCTTCCGGCACCGTCTGCTGGCAAGTCTCCACATGATGGTATCCGGGGCGGATCTCGTCGCAGGTACGGGAAAGGTCATATCCAAATTCAGTGATGAGATACTTCCTGATCTTTTCCTTGCTGCAGCCATTCCTGGCGAGGAAGATTGCGCTGGCTGCCGCTTCTGCGCCTTTGACGCCTTCCGGGTGGTTATGCGTCACTTCGGCGGTCAGCCTTGCCATGCGCCTGGTCTTTTCCAGAGTATCGAACAGCCATCCCGCGGGGGACACGCGCATGGCGGAGCCATTGCCGCAGCTTCCATAAGGCTTCGGATCCTTTTCTCTCAGCCAGAGGCAGAACCTCGCGCCATATCCGGCATTCGGATACCGTTTGCCCCATTTTTGCATGGAAGCCGCCAGCGCGGCCCGGATCTCGTTATCGCTCTTGCCAACCGTGTCCATCAGGGCTTCCGCCACGGCGATGGTCATAACGGAATCATCCGTGAACTGCGATCCTCTGCTAAAAAGCGGGAACTCCTTTGTCTTAGGACTCCTGTCAAATTCGTACGGCGCGCCTATCATGTCGCCTATAATCGCTCCGATCATTGTATCGCCCTCCTTCGTTTTGATGATCCAAGTATAGACGATATGAAAGTGGAAGTGGTCGTTTGCCAGGCGACAATTGAGCCGCTTCGGCTTTCCTCTCGCCAAGCTCCTTATTCGCCGAGGATAGGCTGGCCATATTGGAACAGCGCGTCCCCCGTTGTCCCGTTCCATGCCGCGGCCTTATTCGCCGAGGATAGGCTGGCCATATTGGAACAGCGCGGCATTTATCTCGAAAATGTCATATATCCCGTTCGTTATGAAGTATGTGAGGATGAGGTCAAACTTGCTGCTGGGGGAGAACGCGATCTCCGCCCGGGACAAAAGATCCAGCATCGTGGGCAGATCCAGCTCCAACGCAATGGCAAACGCCACCGCCGTTTTCTTCTTCGGCTTGTAATCTTCCTTGCAGCGGATACGAGAGAAGACTTTTCTGTCGATATTGGCCTTTTTATATACGGTCACGTCATCCATCCCGCTTTTCTCGATCAGTTTGAAAAGCCGCTGCTGGAACGTGTCCCCCGCGCCGCCCAGCACTTCGTCCAGGCTTTTTCCCTTCACATCCGCGAATGGGGCGGAAGCGGACGCCATAGCTGCAGGGGGCATAGTTTCATCAAAGCCTGGCTCTGCGTCAGGCAGCGCGATGCTCTGATCCACACGTTCCTCTTCCATGGGCCTGCGGCTGCCCCGGCGGTATTTGCCTCCATATTCTGCCTCCCTTGCCAGGCCGACGCCGTGTTCATCTATGTATGCGTCAATCTGGCCGACCAGCCGTCCCGAAAGCTCGAATGCCTTCCTGTCAAACACGACAAGGATCACCGTCATGTCGTGCGTGAGCAGGAATCCGCCGATCTCTGCCAGGGCGATATTTAACGCCTCATCCTTTGGAAACCCATAAACGCCTGTAGCGATCAGAGGGAAAGCAATGCTTTCCGCGTTCAGCTCTGCCGCCAGCAGCAGGGAATTGGCATAGCAGGAGCGCAGGATGTCCCGCTCGCCGTGCCTGCCGTCCACCCATGCAGGCCCCACCGTATGGATGATCTGCTTTGCCGACAAGTTGAATGCCTGGGTCACGGCCGCCTTGCCCGGGGCAATGTCTCCGATCTTCTGCCGTTCCGACAACAGCTTTTCTTCTCCGGCGGCAGCGTAAATGGCACTGTCAGTCCCTCTGCCGATGGCAGGTTTCGGATTTGCCGTGTTCACGATGACGTCGGCTTTTACCTTCGTGATATCATTCCTTATGATCTGAAACGGCATCCGTCTTCACCTCGCTTTATGGTTCTCCAGATATTTTCCCCATGGCCGTCGGGGAAATCCCGTCTTTTATCATATACGATGGGAATGCATTTTTCAAGCTGCAGTTTGGCCTGGGACGATGCACTTGCTGCAAAGTCCGTAAGAATGTGTAAATTTTGCCGAGTGGGAATCCGGCTCATTTGTAAATTTGTTTCGCAGATGGAGCCTGCTCACTCCTGTTTCATGTTCTTACGCATCCAGACAGCAAGGTGTCCGGATGCTGTGGGAACAGTAACTTTTTCAACTGTGGACGTGGATTTTCATTAAGTTTCATCAAGTTCGCAGATTGACAGATCAGCGAGGCTTGCGTATAATAAGAATGACAAGCAGGCAGGCAACTGTTTTGAAAAGGTTTTGAGCCTCTATCAATAAAACAAAAAAGAAAGGCGGAGGTAGAAGAGATGCAAAAGTTACCATTTGGGAAAAATGAAAAAGGGGAAGAGACGTCCCTCTATGTATTTGAGAACAAGAACCATGCGACCATGAAGGTTTCCGACCATGGCGCGACGCTGGTGTCCCTTCTTGTGCCGGATCGGGACGGCGTAATGAAAGACGTTGTGCTGGGGTACGACGACGCGGCTTCTTATGAGGGCAATACCGGGTATTTCGGCGCGACGATTGGGCGCAACGGCAACCGTATCGGCAACAGCCAGATGATGATCGACGGGAAGCTCTGCAAGATCCCGGCAAATGAGAATGAGAACAACCTGCACAGCGGCCCGAACGGGTTTGACCGCGCGCTGTGGGAGGTAAAAGGCCATACGGACAACAGCATCACGCTTTATCATTTAAGCACGGAGGAAGAGCAGGGCTTTCCTGGGAATCTGAAGGTGGAAGTCACCTATACGCTGACGGACGGGAACGCGGTGGAGATCAGTTATCGCGGCGAGGCGGACAAGACCACAGTCATGAACTTTACGAACCACTCTTATTTTAACCTGGGCGGGCATGACAGCGGTTCGATCGAGGGGCAGAAGCTCCAGATCTTTGCGGACAGTTACACTCCGGTAAAAGATTCCAAGTCCATCCCGACCGGGGAGATCGCTCCGGTAGAAGGGACGCCAATGGATTTCCGGACGATGAAGCCGATCGGGCAGGATATCAACGCGGACTTTGAGCAGTTGAAGTTTACGGACGGGTACGACCACAACTTTGTCTTGAGCGATAAGGCGGGCGAGATGAAAGTGATGGCCAACGCATATTGCGAGGAGACAGGCATCGCGATGGAAGCCTCCACGGATTGCTGCGGCGTGCAGCTTTATGTCGGGAGCTTTATCACGGACCGCACAGGGAAAGGCGGCGCGCATTATGGCAGGCGCAACGCGTTCTGCTTAGAATCCCAGTTCTACCCGGACGCGGTGAACAAGGAGAATTTCCCGTCCCCGATCGTAAAGGCGGGGGACGTGTTCACGACCAAGACCGTTTACCGTTTCTATACGAAATAAAGAGCGGCGGAAGGGACGGGAGCGCATCTTAGCGGAGCGTTTGCCATGGGGATTGGATCCATCGGATCAAAAGAAGGAAGAAGAATAAGGCTGGAATATAAGACAGGCCGTGGGCGTTGGCTCCACGGCCTGTTAAAAATTTGTATGCGGATTTGTGGTTAGGACATACTTGCTATTATTCCAAAGTTGGAATATAATGTGAATTAATTATAAGATACAAAGTTGGAGGCTGGCATGGAATACCTGACGGTGAAAGAAATCGCTGAAAAATGGGGAATTTCTGGAAGAAGAGTAAACTTATTGTGTAATGAGGGTAGAATAGAAGGAGCAGAGAAAAAAGGTTTTATGTGGCTGATACCGGAAAATGCTGTTAAGCCTGCCGATTTAAGATACGGAAAGAAACGAATAACGGAGGAGAAAAAATAAATGGCAAATTCGGCAATAGATGTAATGTGGGATGATAATCCCATAGATGTGACAGCAGAAGCAAACTTCATATGGAGTATTGCAAACAAATTGCGCGGCTCCTATATGCCGGATAAGTATGGCGATGTCATTATCCCGATGACTATTATAACCCAAAATCCGAACTATAGTCACTCAAAACCTAGGATTTGAGAACACCAAGCCTGGTCAGGAACAGGCGA
>CANQTH010000070.1 GCA_947626795.1 uncultured Lachnospiraceae bacterium | reverse complement strand
TCTGGGGTGTTGGTTTGGTGATTGACATTATACCAGAAAAGGGAGGTCAATGCTCATTTTTTTGTAGATTTCCCTTATGATCAAGGTTTTTATTAAGATTTAACAATAAAAAACAGGTAGTTTTTGACACTACCTTAATGGGAGAGGAGGAAACGATATGGGAAGCAATACGGAGACAAGGGAAGAAAAAATAGCGCGGTTTTTACAGATGGTGGAGGAATCGGACAATATCGTCTTTTTTGGCGGCGCGGGCGTGTCCACGGAGAGCGGGATACCGGATTTCCGCAGCGTGGACGGGCTTTACAACCAGGAATACGACTATCCGCCGGAAACCATCTTGAGCCACACGTTTTACCGGAGGAATCCGGAGGAATTTTACAGATTTTATCGGAACAAGATGCTTTGCCTGGACGCGGAGCCGAACATGGCGCACAAGAAGCTGGCGGCGTTAGAGGCCGCCGGGAAGGTGAGGGCCGTCGTGACGCAGAATATCGACGGGCTGCATCAGAAGGCCGGGAGCAAGGTCGTGCTGGAGCTTCATGGGAGCGTGCATCGGAATTACTGCGAGTCCTGCCACGCGTTTTACAGCGCGGAAGATATCCTGAACAGCAAAGGCGTCCCGCGCTGCGAGGCCTGCGGCGGCAGCATCAAGCCGGACGTGGTGCTGTATGAGGAAGGGCTGGACAACCGCACTATCCAGGAGGCGGTGCGCTATATCAGCCAGGCGGATCTGCTGATCATCGGCGGGACGTCCCTGGCCGTTTATCCGGCGGCCGGGCTGGTGGATTATTATCAGGGGAACAAGCTGGTCTTGGTCAATAAGTCCGCCACGCCGCGGGACGGGCAGGCGGATCTTGTGCTGCAGGAGAGCATTGGCGAGCTGTTTTCCAAGATCGACTGCCCTTCGGCGATCTCGTAGGGCCATAGGAACAGGAGGGAAAATATGCCGATACCATTTCAAGTCGGGGACGTCGTCCAATTGAAAAAAAAGCATCCGTGCGGCGCGAGCGAGTGGGAGATCCTGCGCGTGGGGGCGGATTTCCGGCTCAAGTGCCTTGGGTGCGGCCGCCAGGTCATGCTCCCGCGGACGCAGGTGGAAAAAAATGTGAAAGGCGGACGACAGTCGCCTTAATGCGCAGGACATAGCCGCCAGCTTCCGGTTTCCGTTTTTTCCCTAATGAAACGCCGGAGGGGAAGCGTTATGATAAGGCGGGGAGGGTTTTTGGGCGGCAGAGGATACGGTATGAAGAGAAGGAAAGCGTGGGCCGGGCTGGCGGCCGCGGCGCTGCTGCTGGGCGTCTTGTATTTCGCCCTGGCGGATTTTTTGGTGAGCGCGGCGCTCGTCCCGTCCTTTATGGAAAAATTAGAGGCGTTTGAGCGGATCACGGAAGAGAGCTACGCGGCGCAGGCGCAGGGGCCGGACATCAGCAGGAACCTGCAGGAATCCCGCGCGGCCACGGGGCGATGGCTGGAAACGGCGGAACGCCGGAAGGTCACGGCCCGGACGGAGGACGGGTACGCGCTTGTAGCGGAGGAATTTCCGGCGGAAGGAAAGAGCCGCCGCTGGGCGATTTTGCTGCATGGGTATACGGGCTGGAAAGAGGAGATGTATCCGTTCGCCTGTTGGTACCATGCGGAAGGATATCATGTGATCGCGCCGGACCTGCGCTGCCATGGGGAGAGCGAGGGCGATTTTATCGGGATGGGCTGGACGGATCATTTTGACTGCATGATCTGGGTGCGCCATATCTTAGAGCAGGATCCGGAAGCGGAGATCGTCTTGCACGGGCAGTCCATGGGGGCGGCCACGGCTCTCATGATGGCGGGGGAGGAGCTTCCGGGGAACGTCCGCGCGGTGATCTCAGACTGCGCGTATACGGACGCTTACGCCGTATTCCGCGAAAAGATCACGGAATGGTTTTCCCTGCCCGCGTTCCCGTTCGTGGATACCGCGCGCCTTATCTTAATGATGCGCGGCGGTTACGACTTAAAGGACGCGTCGCCGATCTCGGCCGTCAAAAAGAGCGGCGTGCCGATCCTTTTCATCCACGGCGGAGAGGACAGGATGATGCCGGATCAGATGTCGCGGGAGCTGTACCGGGCCGCATCCTGCGAAAAGGAGCTTCTGATCGTGGAGGGCGCGGGACACGCGCAGTCGCAGGACAAAGACCCGGCCGCCTATTTTGGGGCGGTGGAAAAATTTTTGGAAAAAGTTTTTGAGTAAATCCCTTGCAAAAGCAGGTGAATTATGGTAAAATGTCAGTCCGTGATATAATAAGTTTATCCTTGCTCCAGGGAGAGCCTGGGGCCGGAAGACCAAAAGGAGGTACGATGAGCATGAACAAATACGAATTAGCGCTTGTTGTTAATGCAAAAATCGAGGACGAAGCAAGAGCCGAAGTGGTGGAGAAGGCGAAAGGCTACATCACGCGCTTCGGCGGGACGATCGTTGAAGTGGAGGAATGGGGCAAGAAGAGGCTTGCGTACGAGATTCAGAAGATGCGGGAAGGCTTCTATTACTTCATCCATTTTGACGCGGCTCCGGATTGCCCGGCAGAAGTTGAAAAACGTGTCAGGATCATGGACAATGTGCTTCGTTTCTTATGCGTTAAACGAGAGGATGCGGAATAGGAAAGAGGAGATTGCATGAATAAAGTAATACTTATGGGCAGGCTGACAAGGGACCCGGACATCCGTTATTCGCAGGGCGAGCAGGCTACTGCGGTCGCAAGGTACACGCTGGCGGTGGACAGGAGGTTCCGGCGCGAAGGCAGCGACCAGACGGCGGATTTTATCGGATGCGTCGCATTTGGCCGGAGCGCGGAATTTGCGGAAAAATATCTTCACAAGGGAATAAAGATCGCCGTTACCGGAAGGATCCAGACAGGGAGTTATACCAACCAGGAAGGACAGAGGATCTATACGACAGACGTCGTTGTGGAGGATCAGGAATTTGCGGAGAGCAAGGCGGCCAGCGAAGGATATACCGGAGGCGGCTATGCGCAGCCGGCGGCGGCGAGGCCGGCGCCTGCAGCGGCAGTTGGGGATGGGTTCATGAACATCCCGGACGGGATTGACGAAGAGCTGCCCTTTGATTAAGATAGGAGGGAAAAGAAATGGCTTACAATAAAGGTGAAAAAGGCGACGCCCCGAAGAGGAGGGGCGGGATCCGCAGGCGGAAAAAAGTATGCGTGTTCTGCGGGAAAGACAACGTGATCAATTATAAGGACACGAACAAGCTGAAACGGTACGTTTCGGAGAGAGGCAAGATCCTTCCGAGGAGGATTACCGGGAATTGCGCGAAGCACCAGCGGGCGCTTACCGTTGCCATCAAGCGCGCGCGGCACGTCGCATTGATGCCGTATGTCGCGGAATGATCTTTTAAGGAATACTGGGCCTGAAGATTTGCGGCCGCCTTTGGGCGGCTGATCGGGAGGGTTTCTGTTGTTCATGGCAACCGAGAACCTGCAGAGCGTGTTTTCAGTTGTTTTGGAGCGCGGCATGATCATAGTCATGCCGCGTTTCTGCATATTTTATCAGATGGAGATTAGGGCAGGACTGCCAAAAGGAGGAGAGATGGAAATGAGAAAGATAAGGAAAATGGCTGCTTGCGTATTGGTTTTTGCGATCGTGCTGACAGGGTGCGGCGGCGCGAACGGGGAGCAGGGAACGGACACACAGACGAATGAGCAGGCAGGAACGCAGGGAACGGACGCGCAGGTGGGAACGCAAGGGTCAGATGCGCAGGCAGGAGCGCAAGGGTCAGATGCGCAGGGGCTGGACGCGCAGGCGAATGAGCAGGGAACGGATGCGCAGGCGGGAACGCAGGGGTCAGACGTGCAGGCGAATGAGCAGGGAACGGACGCGCAGGCAGGAGCGCAGGGAACGGACGCGCAGGCGGGAACGCAGGGGTCGGATACGCAGACAGGAGCGCAGGCGTCCGATGCGGGCGGCATTACGGAAGAGAAAGCGAAGGAGATCGCGTTTGCGGACGCCGGGGTAAGCGAGGGCGACGTTACCGGAATCCGCGTGAAAAAGGAGATCGACGACGGCAGGGAAGAATACCAGGTGGAGTTTTTTGCCGG
This sequence comes from uncultured Lachnospiraceae bacterium, assembly GCA_947626795.1. Taxonomy (GTDB): domain Bacteria; phylum Bacillota; class Clostridia; order Lachnospirales; family Lachnospiraceae; genus Petralouisia. Next base: position 9,055 of record CANQTH010000070.1, on the reverse strand, counting down.
GAATACGGAGTATGATTATGAGATAGAGGCCGCGACAGGGGCGATCCTGGGCAAGGATATGGAGGCTGCTGACAGCATTGGCGGGCAGGCTTCAAACGGCGGGACGATAAGCTCGGACGACGCCGTTGCCATCGTTCTCCAGAAATTGCCGGAGGCTAAAGAGAGCGACGTCCGCGTTCAATTGGATACAGACGACGGAAGGACGGTTTATGAAGGCAGCGTTTACCTGCCGGGCAGCAGGCGGGAATATGAATTTGAGATTGACGCTTCCACCGGGGAGATCATTTCCTGGGAGGAGGATTGACGCGACGCCTGCCCGCGTCTCTTTGGCGTAAGAGGATAGCGCCTTCCGCTAACAGGAGGGCGCTATTTTTCCAGCCATGTTCCGAATTGCCGCTGGCGTATAGAAAAAGGTTTATTATTTTTCTGTTACTGACGATAATAATAGATAACAGCGCAAGGCTGCCGATCAGTTATGGAAAAGAGGAGTTGTTCATGAGAAAAAAGCTGGATATTATTATTCATATTGCAATGGCGAAGAACCATCTGCGTGGCAGGAGGTGATAATTTGAAAATATTTCAACCGCCCTCTTATGATAGATTTTGTTTGTTTGAAGCAGAAAGAAAGACTGCAAATTTTCAAAGCGCACATCATAATTTTGACTATAAAAACAAACGGGCAGACAATGTATTAATATCGGATGAAGGAATGAAGGCATTACGGGAGAAGTTAAAAGAAGTAAAGCCGGAAGTTGAGGAAACGATAGGATATGAATTGACAATACAAGATACAAAAGAGGTTGCATGGGAACATTATACTGCTATGAGAGAATATAGCGGTTTAACATTGCAAGACGGAAACTACAATCTGGAAGATGTGATGAAGTCTGTGCTGGATGCCTATGAAACACGTTACAATCAGATTGTCAAAGAACATGAAAATGGAGATCGTTGGGTTTCTTATGACCTTACAGGAGAACATATGTTAACGCTTGAGGAAGATTTGGCGGGGTTGGACAGGGCATATCATATGCGGCTGGCAAATTTGGCGGGGTATATCGTGTGTCAGCAGACAAATGATGGTTCTAAATTTTTTCATAGCGCTAACATGAAGAAGGATGCGGCAGAACAGAAAGAATATAGGGATACTGCGGTATCCATGATGGAGAGAGCGCAAAAGAGATTTTTGGAAATGCGTGAAAAAACGGATTACAAGGAAGGAGTGGCAAAGAGTATAATCTGGGATATTATGAGCAATGATATGATTTTTGTGGAGAAGACGCGGGAATTATTTGCTAAAACAATATCTTATAATGCTTTTTCATAATGTGGCAGATTTTTAGAGCATATGTCAAATGATTTTTTGAAAAAGGTGGAGAAAAAAGGCTCTTCGGGGGTGATTTCACCTACCATCATCCTCGAATCACAAGTTGCATATTGGGTAAAATGGTATTATAATTGGGACGCAAGATCATATAAGCGTGGGATGTAGAAAACAATGAGAAATTTTAGGGATTTCGCCCCGGATGAGCGGCGTAATTACATAACGCTTTCAACAGGCGCGTATTATCCGGATATTCTTGAGGATGCTTGCCGTTTGTATTGGCCTGTATTGGAAACATTTTCAGGAATGTTACGCAGATCGGAAAGTTCCGCGGCGTTGTTTATGAATATAGCGCAAGCGCCTAATCCGTGGATGCGTATTCAGCTTTCCAGGGTATTTAGAAAATATGTTTCACCCGAAACGCCTGTTGAAATGCTTAAGAAGAAGACGCAAGCAGAGAAAATATGCCGTGAGTTTGGCGATGGATTTAGGCCTATACATATAGTGCAAGAACGTTTTGACTCCCGTCCCTTACCGGATGAAGCGTTATGCGCCGTTCTTTGGGAATATAAGGATAGAGGCAAGAAAGGATATGACCTTACAGATAAATTTTTTGATATGATCCAGGGAAAATTTCCTGATATGCATATTTGGGGGCCGCGTGGCGCTGGCACTGATATTCAAGCAACGCAGATATGGAATGATTATCCTAATAATAGCAGGCCGTTGGATTTTGTCATTTCATCAAAGGATAAAAAAGCTATATATGCTGTTGGGCTTGCTCGATACGATGGAGATCGAGGTGGGGCGCAAGAAGACGATAGGACAGGCGGTTATAAAAACTGTTCGGATGAGATTTTGGATTATGTCCATTCGCATGGATTAAAGACGAAAGTGATATTTTTAAATGATGGGCCGGGCCTGTTGTTGGGTTCGATGTGGGAAGATTATTCTCGTATAGAGGAGCGTTATCCGAATGAGGTCAAGGTTCTTACGTTGAGAATGATAGACGAGAGGTTGACGAGGACGTGGCTAAAAGGAGAGGATTAGAATGGCAACAGGGATACCGCCAAAGGAAATGCAAAAATGTAAAAAAATTTCTGTTAGTCTGTCCTATGAAGGCAAAGAAGCGGTTGAAAGCGTATTGAATTATGAGGGGAAGCAATTTGAAATACAGTTCCCCATAAATGGAAATGGAAAAAATCTTTTCTTTTTTGGCGATAATATCGATGCCTTAGCGTATTTGCTGAAAAAGGGATATAAAAATAAAATTAAATTAATATACATTGATCCGCCGTTCGCAACTGCGTCAAATTTTGTTAATCGCAAACAAGAACATGCTTATAGCGATTCTCTTTGCGGTGGCGAATATGTTGAATTTTTGCGCAAAAGATTGATTTTGTTGAGAGAATTATTGTCGGAGGAAGGCTCTATTTATCTTCATTTGGATAATAAAATGGCTTTCACGATGAAATTAGTTATGGATGAAATTTTTGGAGAAGATAACTGCAGGGCATTTATTACAAGAAAAAAGTGCAGTACAAAGAATTACACCAAAAATACATTTGGAAATATTTCGGATTATATTATGTTTTACACCAAAACGTCTGATTATACATGGAACAGGCCATATGATCCATGGGAATATGACCGCATGATGGAACAGTATCCATGCATTGACGAAAAAACGGGACGACGATATAAAAAAGTGCCTGTTCACGCGCCGGGAATTAGAAAAGGAGAAACAGGAAAAGCATGGAGAGGGAAATTGCCTCCTGTGGGTAAGCATTGGCAATATACGCCCGAAAAGCTGGATGAATTAGACGCTGCTGGGGAGATTTATTGGAGTCCAACTGGGAATCCCAGGCGGAAGGTCTTTTGCGATCCATCAAAAGGCGTTCCAATACAGGATATATGGCTAAATTATAGAGATTCGATCAATCAAGCGCGAAAGACAACCGGGTATCCAACGGAAAAAAATATGGATATGCTGAAAATGATCGTAACGGCTTCTTCTGATCCGGGGGATATCGTATTAGATTGCTTTGCCGGAAGTGGAACAACTTTAGGGGCGGCATTTGAGAGCGGCCGTTATTGGATTGGCGCGGATAATAGTGCGGAAAGTTTAAAAGCGGTTCTTAAGCGGTTTACCGAGGGACTTGATGTGTATGGTGATTATGTAAAGGGCATGACGCATGAACCATATGCATTGGGTTTGGAAGAAAAGTGTCCGTTTACGGTTTTGACATTAAAGGAAAATGAATCTTGTGTAAAAAAGGTGTGCTATATTGAAAAACAACAAGATGAAGCTGTAAATATGTAACAATTTGTAACAGTTCAGCCCAGGACTTTGCACTTGCTGCAAAGTCCGTAAGAACATATAAATTTTGCCGAGTGGGAATCCGTCTCTTTGCCGAAGGCAAATTTTGAATGAGCCGGATTCCGCAACAGGGCAGCCGGAAGGCTGAACTGTTACGGAATATGGAATATCCCCGAATCACGAGTTGCATATTGGGTAAAATGGTATTATAATTGGAACGTGAGATCATAAGTAGCAGGAGGTAGAGATAATGGCACAGGTAACGAAGGAAACGATGATTGGCGAGCTGCTCCAGATTGACGAAGGCGTTGCGCCGATCTTGCTGGAGATCGGGATGCATTGCCTTGGCTGCCCGTCTTCCCAGATGGAGTCGATCGGGGAAGCGGCGATGGTGCATGGGATCGAGCCGGACGCATTGGTGAACCGGATCAACGATTTCTTAGGGAGTCGGCAGTAGTGGCCGCCGGGCAGGCATGGCCTGTCCTGGCGGACGCGCGGATCCCATACGGCGGACGCGCGCGGATCTGATGCGCGGATCCCATGCGGAGGACGCGCGGATCTGACGCGTGAACCCAATGCGGAGGACGCGCGGATCCGCGTTTCCCTGAAAAAATGGAAAGAGGGCGGGCCTACTGATAAGGCCTGCCCTCTTTCGTTCCGTATCATTGGTTCATCTGTGAATAAGATTCCCATCTTATGTCATGTAAATAAATGCCTAGCCGAGAGTCCCCCCTTTCTGGTCTTCCTGTCAAGGAAGTTTTTCCGTGATATAATAAGTGAAAGTGTGTCTCCGTGAAATCTCCAGATATTTTCGGAAACGGCAGGGCCGGGAATTTCCGTTTTTTCTCTTTTTTCCCAAAAATCCCATAATGCCAGCACAGCCGTGATATGGTACAGTTACATAGGAATCCCGGGTCTGCCAAGAAGGCCTTCTGGGAGATGCTGGCGCCGTGCGCGCTGCGCGGGCGGGATCTGGGACAGGCGTTTTGCGTTATGCAGCCACTGATTTTGTAAAAGATGGAAGTGATTGCAAAGTGAATGGGTTATTTTTATCGGATATCCGCATAATGTGGAATATGATATGTAAAAATATAGAGTACTTCTGAATGTAAAAGACCTGTCGGGGAAAATCCGAACTCCCATGCGTGCCATGGAAGAGCCGGAGGATGGAAGGGATCGTTCTGGAGAAAACCTTCCATATTTTCCCAAGTGATGAAATGGTTGGCTCCTTTCTGCCTGAACCAGATTCGCATCTCTGCATTTTATATACCATATAAATCGTTTCGATTGCAATAGTTTTCTCGAAATATTTAGAAAATTAATATAATTTTTAGAAAAACAGGCGGCGTATGGCTTGACGAAATGCAAGGATTTGTAATATACTTTGAATACCATAAAAGGAAGTGATCCTATGAAGATTGAGAAAGTGAATGAGAATCAGATCCGCTGCACGCTTACCAGGGAAGATCTGGCGGACCGCCAGCTTAAATTAAGCGAATTGGCATATGGGACGGAGAAGGCGAAACGGCTTTTCCGGGATATGATGCAGCAGGCGGCTTATGAGTGCGGATTTGAGGCAGAGGATATTCCACTGATGATCGAGGCGATCCCGTTGTCGGCGGACACGATCATCCTGATCATTACGAAGGTCGAATATCCAGAGGAGCTGGATACCCGCTTTTCTCAGTTCGCCCCGGGAGAGTATGAGGAAGACGCGGCGTATCTTGGGGAGGACAACGACCGGGCCTTTGAGACGGCTGGGGCGGACGACATATTGGAGATGTTCCAGAAGATCCGGGAAGAAGTGCAGAAAGCGGAGAACGCGCAGAAGGCGAAGAATTTTATCCCATTGGAGCGGAACGAGCAGCAGAAGGGGAAGGACGGCGGGGACCATCTGGTCGTGGACGTCACGAAGCTGTTCGTGTTCGACAAGCTCGATGAGATCGACCGCCTTGCGCATGTGCTGAAGGGGTTCTACAACGGCTGTAATGTGCTTTATAAGAACAAATTGAACCGGAAGTATTACCTGCTGATCAGCAAGAGCCAGCATACGCCGGAGGAATTTAACAAGGTATGCAATATTTTGGCGGAGTATTCCCATCAGGAGAAGTATTCTTCCGCGATCCAGGCATATCTTGACGAGCATTACGAAGTCATCTTGAAAAAGGATGCGCTGCAGACTTTGGGCAAGATTTGAGCAGGAACCCCTTGTGTGTTTACATGAGGGGTTTTTCTACATAGGAGGACGTTATGATGGATTGGAGGCGGCCTGGAAAGCCGGGGGAGACGGACGAGAGGGATTCCCGGGGGGACGCGGGCATAAGGGCTGGAAGATGGGGAGACTCCGGGGACGGGCGAAGCGGCTGGGAGGAGCAGGAAGAGGCGTACAGCCGCCCGCTCGGACGGGAAGAGCAGGAAGAGGCGTACAGCCGCCCGCTCGGACGGGAAGAGCAGGAAGAGACATATGGCCGCGTGTCAGGCCGGGAAGGAACATATGGCCGCGCATCCGGCCAGGAGGAGCAGGAAGAGGCATACAGCCGCCCGCCGAAAGGCGCGGGAGGCAGGCGGAGGGCGTATCCGGCGCGCGGGAAAGGCGGGAGGAGGCGCCCGCCAAAGGACAGGAGGCCCATGCTCGTGGCGGCCGCCTTTGTCACGCTCGTGGTCTTGGCCGCGCTTGCGAGTGCCGTGATAAAAAAATACGCCCCGACAAAAGAGCGGGCGGATCTGGCGGAATATTACGGGATACGGGAAGCGGACGACATGGCGGTCATTTTGGACGGCAAGCGGCTGGACGAGGCCGCAAAATACTGGGACGGCCATGTGTATCTGGACCATGCGCTGGTGCAAAAGTACTTGAACCCGCGGTTTTACTGGGATGCGAATGAAAATATCCTGCGGTACGTGACGCCTTCGGACGTGATTTCCGTAAACGCGGGGAGCAGGGAGTATGCCGTTACCCGGAAGAATGAGAGCGAGGATTACGTCATCGTGAAGGTGGACGGAAGCACGATGTATCTGGCGCTGGATTTTGTCCAGAAATATACGAACCTGGATTTTGCGGCGTACGAGGAGCCGAACCGGGTGAAGATCACGTCGAAATGGGGACAGGTTCAGACGGCGCAGGTGAAGCGGGGCACGCAGATCCGCGTGAAGGGCGGGATCAAAAGCCCCATCGTCGCGGATGTGGAAAAAGGGGATAAGGTGACGGTCCTGGACGCCGGAGAGGATTGGAGCAAGGTTCTTACGGAAGACGGCATGATCGGGTATTTGCGGAACAAGCGCCTGCACGAGGCCGCGGTAGAGACGGTCGCGCGGGAGTTTGAGGAGCCGCAATTTTCCCATCTGCTGAAGGACGGGGCGGTCAGCCTGGGGTGGCATCAGGTGACGAACCAGGAGGCGAACGGCAACGTGGCGAAGGTTTTGCAGTCCACCAAGGGGATCAATGTGATCTCGCCGACCTGGTTTTACTTAAACGACAACGACGGGTCGCTGTATTCCCTGGCAAGCAAGGAGTATGTGGATTACTGCCACCAGCATGACGTTGAGGTGTGGGCGTTGGTCAGCAACCTGGAAAACCCGGACGCCGATTCGACATATGTCCTGACGCACACATCTACGCGGGACAACCTCACGAACCAGATCATCGCGGCGGCGATAGAATATAATCTGGACGGGATCAACCTGGATTTTGAGGCGCTGGAGGGGGAAGTCGGGGACGCTTACATCCAGTTTGTCCGGGAGCTTTCCCTAAAGTGCGAGAACAACAGCCTGACGCTTTCCGTGGACAATTATGTGCCGTCGGAGTACACGGCTTTTTACGACCGCGCGGAGCAGGCCCTGTTTGCGGATTACGTCGTCATCATGGCATATGACGAGCATTACAGCGGCTCGGAGGACATTGGGCCGGTCGCGTCGATCGGGTTTGTCAGGGACGGCGTGGAAAATACGTTAAAGGAAGTCCCGGCGGAGCAGACGATCCTGGGTATGCCGTTTTACAGCAGGGTTTGGGAGCTGACGATGAAGGAAGGCGCGGGAGAGAGCGTGGAATCGGCCGCTGAGGATTACCTGCCGTATACGTTCACCTGCTTTGAGGAAGGGATGCAGACTGTGGAAAACCGCTATACGGAAAACGGCGGGGAGGCCGTTTGGTCGGACGAGGACGGGCAGTATGTGACGGAATATGAGAGCGAGGGGAAGAAGTACAAGATCTGGATCGAGAACGAGGCGTCCCTGGAAGAGAAGCTGAAAGTCATGAAGGAATCCGGGCTTGCGGGCGCGGCCTACTGGAAGCTGGGGCTGGAGCGGCCTTCCGCATGGGATACGATCATCAAATATGTGAATTAGGGGAGAGGTTTTCCTTTGTCCGCCGCCCGGGCGGCGCAGCGGGGGAATGCGGGATCCCAGGGGAAATGGCATGGACGCGGCGGGCGCCATGCTGTTTTTTTGTAACAGTTTAACCTCACAGTTACGGAAACCGGCTCATTTCAAGCGAATCTTGCATATCATAGGAAATCCTGCCGGATTTTCAGGACAGAAAAGCCTCCGGCGGCAGCGCGCATAAATTTCCCGTTTTTGTCATACGTTATGGTAAAGACGGGTCAGGTGGGGTTTATGAGGAGAAAACTAGAAATTGCCATGTCGGCGCTGGTGCTGCTGGGGGCGTTCTTTTTTGCGAAAGAAGGCGCTCGGCTGACGCAGGCGCTCAAAGTGGAAGGGAGCGGGGCCTGCGTGGTGGTCGACGCGGGACACGGCGGCAGCGATCCGGGCAAGATCGGCGTCAACAATGAGAAAGAAAAAGACATCAATCTGAAGATCGCCAAAAAGCTGAAGGAGCTGCTCGAACAGGCAGGCGTCCGGGTGGTCATGACGCGGACGGAGGACAAGGAGCTTGCCGGGCAGTCTTCCACGAATAAAAAGGCGGAAGATATGAGAAACCGCTGCGAGATCATCAATCAGGCAAATCCGGCGTTTACGGTGAGCATCCACCAGAACAGCTATCCGGAGGAATACGTGAAGGGGGCGCAGGTCTTCTATTTCGGGCAGTCGAAGGAAGGGAAAGAGCTGGCGGAAACGATCCAAAAGAAGCTGGCGGGGCAGTTGGACGCGGAAAACCACAGGGAAGCAAAGGCGAACGAAAGCTATTTCCTCTTGAAGAAGACGGAATCTCCGACCGTGATCGTGGAATGCGGGTTTTTGAGCAACCAGGAAGAGGCGCGGCTCCTCGCGACGGAAGAATATCAGGAAAAAGTCGCGGCGGCAGTGCGGGACGGGATTTTGGAGAGACTGGAGGCGAAATAAAGGGCAAAGTAAAGGGCGGGAAAAAGGAAACTGTTGCGAAGTTTTGAAGATATGGTATAATAACGAGGAAAGTGCCGATGACGCTTGCGTCAAGAGGCATTTGACGAGTATCT
>CANQTH010000069.1 GCA_947626795.1 uncultured Lachnospiraceae bacterium | reverse complement strand
GATGGTCCGGCATCACCAGCATACGGTAATCCTCCCCGGCCTGCTCCAAGCCCGCGCGTACAGGCGCGATCACCCGGCTGTCCAGGTATTCGATCGCCTGAACCTTCTTCTCCACGCTGCCCTGATGTCCCATCTCATCCGGGGCTTCCACATGGACGTAGACAAAATCGTAGCCGTCTTTTGCCAACGCATCGACAGCCGCCTGCGCCTTCCCCTCATAATTCGTGTGGAGGCCGCCGTTCGCGCCTTCCACCGAGATATTTTTCATCGAGGCCCCGACCGCAATCCCCTTCAGCAGATCCACGGCCGACACCATCGCGCCCTTCAAGCCCGTCTTTTCCTCAAAGGAAGAAAGCTCCGGCCGCGTCCCCGCGCCCCAGAACCAGCAGGAATTTGCCGGGTTCAAGCCTTTTTTCTTCCGCTCCAGGTTCAGCGGGTGGCGCGAAAGGATCTCATAGCTTTTCTCCATCATCTCCCGCAGCGCCCGATCCTTGGGAAGATGCTGCCCGATTGTCTGCCCCAGCACGTCGTGAGGCGGCGTCAGGCTCACGGTTTCCCCGTGATCCCAGATCAGCAGATGGCGGTAGCTCGTCCCGCAGTAAAATTTGTAGACGTCTGTTTCCAGCTCTTTTTTTACCGCTTCCAAAAGCACAGCCGCGTCTTCCGTGGAAATCTCCCCGGAGCTGTGATCCAAGATCTTCCGATCCTCATATCGCGCTTCTTCTTCCGACAGCGTCACGAAATTGCAGCGCAGCGACACGTCCGTCGGCTTCATGTCCACGCCGATGCTCAGCGCCTCCAATGGGGAACGTCCGGAATAATACACCTTGGGGTCGTATCCCAGGACGGACAGGTTCGCCGTGTCGCTTCCCGGCGACATCCCGTCCGGTATCGTATGCACCATACCGATCTCCCCGGCCGCCGCAAGCGCGTCCATCGCCGGGGTTCTGGCATATTCAAGCGGGGTCATCCCCTGCAATGCGTCCAGGGGACGGTCTGCCATGCCGTCGCCCAGTATAATGACATATTTCATCTTCCAATCCCTTCCTATGCTGTCCTGGCTTTTACACGGCCCGGATCCTGTGCAGGACGTTCAGGCCGGACGCCTTTTTCTCATATTCCTCCTCTGCCATGGACGCCGTCAAAAACCCTCGCTCGCCATCCACGCCGGCGTCGATCCACTCCACGTCGCCAAACGCTGCCTTCACTTCCTCCTCGCCCGCGTCCGTCCGCACAAAGAAACGGCTCTGCGCCTTCCCGACGTCCACTAAGCCCATCTTCTTGGAACTCCAGGAAACCATGATGTGCGTGTGCAGGTGCTTCACGATATCCACAATATCCGCGACGACCGCGCTCGCCGTCGGCAGCTTCCCCGCGCCGCTCCCGTAAAACATCGCGTCCCCCAGCACGTTCCCATGCACGAAGATCGCGTTGAACACGTCGTTCACATTATAAAGCGGATGCTCCTTGGACAACAAAAACGGCGCGACCATCGCGCAATACCCGTCCTTTGTCCGCCTGCTGGTGGCAAGCAGCTTGACCACGCGCCCCATTGCTTTCGCGTATTTGATGTCGGTCGCCGTGATCTTCGTGATCCCTTCCGTGTAGATCTCCTCAAAATCCACCTGCCTGCCGCAGACCAGCGAGGTCAGGATCGCGATCTTCCGGCACGCGTCATGCCCCTCGATATCCGCGGTCGGATCCGCCTCCGCATATCCCTTCGCCTGCGCGTCCTTTAGCACATCATCAAATTCCAGCCCCTCGAACGTCATCTTGCTGAGCATATAATTCGTCGTGCCGTTCAAGATGCCCGTGATCTCCTCAATCTCGTCCGCCGTCAGAGAGGAATTTAACGGGCGTATGATCGGGATGCCGCCGCCTACGCTCGCCTCAAACATGAAATTGAGCTTCTTCTCCTCCGCGATCGCGATCAGCTCCGCGCCATGCTTCGCCACGAGCGCCTTATTGGAAGTCGCCACGCTCTTGCCCGCGAGCAGCGCGCGCTTCACGAATGTGTACGCCGGCTCCACGCCGCCCATCGCCTCCACGACGACCCGGATCTCCGGATCATCCGCAATGACGTCGTAATCATGGATGACCTTGTCCTCCATGGGATCCCCCGGGAAGTCCCGCAGATCCAAAATATATTTTACCTCGATCTCCTGGCCCGCGCGCTTCGCGATGCTCTCCCGGTTCGTACGCAATACTTCCACGACGCCGGATCCAATTGTCCCATAACCTAAAATCGCAATCTTTATCATAATGCCCTCCAATTTATTCCGTAATGGCGCAACGCCATCCGATAGTTGCCCGATCGTAACGGCCCAGCCTTCCGGCTCCCTGTTACGCCTGATCTTTACTCTCTCGCCAGGATCTTCAGATAATGAACGCCTTCCTGCCGCTCAATCTCTTCCACCATCAAGGACACGTTTTTCGTGTCCGGCAGCACGTCCACGCTCAAGGTCAGCGACGCGACGCCGTTCACCGGGACGCTCTGGTGGATCGTGAGGATATTGGCGTGGAAGTCGGCCACGGTCTTCAGCACAAGGGACAACAGCCCCGGCTCGTCGTCCATCTGGATGACCATCGTGATCGTCTTCCCCTTCGCATTGTCATGGAACGGGAAAATATCGTCCTTATATTTGTAGAAGGAACTCCGGCTGATCCCCGCCAGGTCGGCCGCCTCCTGCACAGATTCCGCGCGTCCCGATTCCAAAAGCCGCTTCGCTTCCACCACTTTTAGAAGAACCTCCGGGACAGCCTTTTTCTTCAATACAAAATAAGTCGTCTTTTCCTCCATCGCAATGCCCCTCCCGCGCCGCAGGGCCGACGCCTGGCCAAACGCCGCGCCTTCCAGGCCTTCCCGCGCGATCTGTATGCCCACGGAATACATTTGTACTCACAGCAAAGATATTAGCATACTTGCATTTGAAATGCAACTAAAACTTTCTGCTGCCGCCGCTGGAGCTGCGCCCGCCAGCCCCGGTATGCACGGCGCTGCGACCGCCGCCCGAACCGCCGCTTCCGCCCGAACTTTCCCGCTGGATGTGCCTGCGCGCGACGAATCGGTCCATAAAACGGTCTTCTTTGCGGCTTAAGCTCACGCTCCCGTTTTTCCCGATCGGATACTGGTACCCGCCAAGCTTCATCCGATACGCCCCAACCACACCGCCGGCAGCCGCCCCGCCCGCGGCCAATGCGACTGCAAACGCGACCGCCGCTTCCAGCGGCGTGACTTTCCTGTGTTCTTCCTCATATCCGACCGTCTCGCCCGTGTCCTCGTCGTACAGGAAATTATCCTGCGGCGTCTCTTCGCGGTACGCCTCCCCCGCTTCCGCGAGCATGGCCTTCAGCGCGTCCGCATACCGCCCGTCGCTGACGCTCTCGTATCCCGCGTCCAGGATTTCTTCCGTCCGGTCGTCCGTGATATAAAACCTGCACTCCCCGAACGCGCGGATCACGATCTCCCGGTTGTCCATGTCGATCGCGCAGATGACCCCGTCGTCTGATCCCGTGTTCTTGTCAAACCAGGCCTCCGCGTATTCTTCCGCGCCCATGCCGCCCGCGTCCACCGTCGTGACTGCCATGACGTCCCAGCCCGTCTCCTGCTCTAACGCGTCGACTTGCTGCGCAACCTGCGCCCGTTCCTCCTCCGTCAGCAACTGCGCCTGATCCGCGACCTGCGCCGCCTCTGTCTGCTCTGTCGCTTGCATCTGCGCCGCTTCCGTCTGCTCTGTCGCTTGCATTTGATCCGCGACCTGCGCCGCCTCTGTCTGCTCTGTCGCTTGCATCTGCGCCGCTTCCGTCTGCTCTATTGCCTGCGTCTGTTCCGCCGCCTGCATCTGCGCCGCCTCTGTCTGCTCTATTGCCTGCATCTGCGCCGCCTGCGCCTGTTCTGCCGCCTGCGCACGCACGCTCATCCCCAGCGCGCAGGCCGCCGCCAAAATCCACGCGCAGGCCGCCGCGCGCCTCCCTATCCCCTTCATAGAAAATACCCCCCTGTCAGCCCAAGGAGAAATACCGCCAGGAACACCGCCAGCCCCAGCAGGCCCACCTTTTTATAGTCGATCGGCAGCTCCCCGGACACGTTCCCGGTCTGCCCGTTCATCGAATAGTAATACATTTTCCCATCCTTCCCCTTATATGTGACCGTCCACACCGGAAGCAGTGCATAGTCCCAATTTTCCTTCCGGAAATCCAGTCGGCAATCCCGCACCGAGACGGAAGAATATCCGTGGACGGTATCGACGAGCAGCCGCTCCCCGTAATCCTTCGCTTCCGTCCGAACCCCGGCTTCCAGCTCCTCCCGCTCAATATCGCGCCTCTCCGCCAAAAAACCCGACAAATATCCCATATGGAACGGCTGCATCTTCTCTGCGTCATAAGGCAGCACGCGCTCCGCGAGCTTGCGGTTCGCCTTTTTTAACGCGTTCCTGGAAATGTCCTCCAAATGGATCTCCCCCGCGCGCTCCACGTCAAAAACGCTCGTTTCCGTATATTCGGTGTCGCCGCTGCGCCACACGCGGATATTCCGCCCCTCCGCCCGCAGGCCGCCTTCCAGATCCAGATCCACCATCCAATACGGAAAATAAACGCCGGAGATCTTTTCAATCTGGCTCTTGTCAAAAAACGCCCGCGGGACGAATCTTTTCCCGCGCACATAAGAAAGGAACCGCTCCGTCGCCTGCTTTTGGTCGATCGCGAACGGGATGATCTTGTCGGGCAGAAATTCCCCGGACACCTGGCCGGACAGCACGACCGGATTGTGGCAGTAGTAGCAGAAAGAAGCCGCCGTCGTCTCGTCCGTCACGATCTGCGCGCCGCAGCTTGGGCAGTAATACTCCCTGCCCCCGGCCTGCGCTGCCTGTCCGTCTGATCCTCGCGCCGGGCGGTCAGCTTCTCCCTGTCCCGGCATGCCTGACCAAACTGTTTCCCCGGACGGCACACCTTCCCGCGCCGCCTGTCCATCTGATCCTCGCGCCGGGCGGTCGCCTTCTCCCTGCCCCGGCACGCCCGCCGCAGGCTGCATCTTTTCCAACTCTTCCTGCGAAAACGCAGAAGCACAGTATTCGCACCTGTACTTCTGCGTCGTTGGTTGGAACGTCAGCTCGCCGCCGCAATTGGGGCATTTATACGTAATGACTGCCATTGACATCCTCTCCCTTTACGCCCTGGCTCCCCGGGCCGTATCCTTGCAAAACGCGCCGCTCCCTACCTGTCGGCCGGCTTGCCGCATTCCGAACAGAACTTCCCCTTGTTTACCGCGCCGCAGGAGCAGATCCATTCCCCGGACGGCTTCGGCTTGCCGCATTCCGAGCAGAATTTCCCCGTATTTTCCGCGCCGCAGGAGCAAGTCCATGCCTCCGGCGCTTTCGGCTTCGGCTTGCCGCACTCCGAGCAGAACTTTCCTGTATTCACATGGCCGCATTCGCACGTCCAGCTCCCGTTCCCGGCTGCCGCCGCATCCTGCTCCTTTTGCATCTGCATCTGCTGCATATTCGCGGCGGAAGCCGCTCCCATCATGCCGCCGCCCGCCTGCATCCCGACGCCCATGCCCACAAATCCCGCCATCGCGCCTCCGCCGTTCGACCCGGCCGCCTCCAAGCCGCGCGCCATATGCCCCTGCAGATAGCCCTCGCGTACCATCGGGTCGCCAAGCATCGCGCCCTCGTTGCGCATATTGATCAGCTCCGTCGACCGCTCGTCATAAGAAACGCTGGCAATCCCGACGGACTGGATCTCCATCCCGCGCATCTGCCTCCAGTCCTCGTCCAGCACGTTCGCCATATATTTCCCAAGCTCGCGCCCTTTGGACGGAACGTAGGAAATGCGGATGCCGTCCGCGGACATCTGGTTGATGGCCGACTGCAGTGCCTCCAAAAATTCCGCCATGTACTGCTCGTTGATATCCTCGATCTCCACATGCGCCGCATTCCGCGGGATCGCTTCCGCATAGAACCGGACGGGATCCGTGATCTTGATGGAATAGGTCCCGTGCGCCCGCAAGAACAGCTCCGCATTGTAAAAATTGTCAAAATAATTGATGGGGTTGCGCGTCCCAAACTTGATCCCCTTGATCTCCTGTAGATTGATATAATACACTTTCTGCCGCGCGGGCGTCTGGCCGCCAAACCGGATGCGCGTCAGCGACTCGCGCACGGCGTCCTCAAGCTGCCCCTGGAACAGCGACGGCATCGCCGCGTCGTCCACGGTATAATAGCCCGGCTCCGCCGTATAATCCACGATCTTCCCGCCGTCCACCAACATCATGAACTGGTTGTCATACACATGGATGACCGAGCCGTTGCTGACCGTCTCGTCCGTTCCTTTCGTATTCTGTCCCCGCCGGGTCTTCACGCCGCTCGCAAATACGGTGCGTTCCCCCATGCCGTCCGGCTCATACACTTCCAGCCATTGATCCCTCAAGCCGCCGGACGCGGCCTGCGCCGCCGCTCTTATGATTCCCATCTTATCCTTGCCTCCTGTCACCTCATATTCTGCGCGTCAACCCTCATTCGCCGCCCCCGCAGGATTCAGCAAAATGACATAGACTCCTGCCACCTCATGCCCTGCGCGTCAGCCCTCAGTCGCCCCCGCAGGATTCAGCAAAATGACATAGACTCCTGTCACCTCATGTCCTGCGCGTCAGCCCTCTGCATTCTGGCGCGGGCTGCCAAGGCTTTTCCACTTGAGGTAGGCGTTGATGAACAGATCCAACTTGCCGTCCATCACGCTGTCCACATTCCCCGTCTCCGCATTCGTCCGGTGGTCTTTTACCATCGTATACGGCTGCATCACATAGGAACGGATCTGGTTGCCCCAGCCGATCTCCGTCACCTCGCCGCGGATCTCCGCCTCTTTTTTCTCGTTCTCCTCCTGCTTTAGCAGATACAGCTTCGCCTTGAGCATCTGCATCGCCTTATCCTTGTTCATGTGCTGGGAACGCTCGTTCTGGCACTGCACGACGATACCCGTCGGCAGATGCGTGATGCGGATCGCGGACGAGGTCTTGTTGATGTGCTGCCCGCCCGCGCCGCTGGAACGGTACGTGTCGATCCGCAACTCGTCCTCCTTGACCTCAATGTCCAGATCTTTCTCAATGTCCGGCATCACGTCGCAGGACGCAAACGACGTCTGGCGCTTCCCCGCCGCGTTAAAGGGCGAAATGCGCACCAGGCGATGCACGCCTTTTTCGGACTTGAGGTAGCCGTAGGCGTTTTCCCCGCGCACCTCAAATGTGATCGACTTGATCCCGGCCTCGTCGCCGTCAAGCGAATCCAGCACTTCCACGCCGTATCCCTTATCCTCCGCCCATCGCTTGTACATCCGGTAGAGCATGGCGTTCCAATCGCAGGACTCCGTCCCGCCCGCTCCCGCGTGGAGGGAGACGATTGCGCTCTCCCCGTCGTATTCCCCGGAAAGGAGCGTCTTCATCCGGATCGCCTCGAACGTATCTTCAAATTCCTGCAGCGCCTCCTCGATCTCCGGGATCAGGGACGCGTCGTTTTCCTCATATCCCATCTCTAACAGCGTCTCGATGTCCTCAAACTGCCCGGAAAGGCGCCCGTACGTCTCCACGTCGTCCTTTAAGCTCTTTAACTCCTTCATCTTTGCCTGCGAGACTTCCGTGTTGTCCCAGAAATCCGGGGCTTCCATCTCCTTTTCCAATTCCTCGATCTTCTTTTCCTTATCCGCTAAGTTAAAGTGAATCCCTCACTTCCACTAACGGTTTTTTGTATGCGTTCAATTCTGTCTTGAACTGGTCTAATTCAACCATTGTGCCACCTCTTCTCTTTTTCGTCCTGATCGCCTTGCGGCTTCCTTCTTGGCTAAATCTTCGTATCCGCAGCGGACCCTGTTCTTGTTTCCCAGCGTCCCCTCCGTTCCTTTCCATCCGCCTTAGTTAAATCTTCGTATCCGCAGCGGACTCTGCGGCAAGCGCAAGCCCCGGGCCGGATCGTTTGTTGCGCCTGTTCAAATTTTTCGTATCCTTAGCGGACTCTGCGGCTGGCGCAAGTCCCGGGCTGGATCGTTTGTTGCGCCTGTTCAAATTTTTCGTATCCTTAGCGGACTCTGCGGCAAGCGCAAGTCCCGGGCCGGATCGCTTTGGTCAGATCTTCATCGTAAGCTGGATCCGCTTCTTCTGCAGATCCACGCTCATCACCTTCACCTCCACGATATCCCCCACGCTGACCGCCTCCAGCGGATGCTTGATATATCGGTCGCAGATCTGGGAAATATGCACCAGCCCGTCCTGATGCACGCCGATGTCCACGAACGCGCCGAAATCTATGACGTTGCGCACCGTTCCCTTTAGGATCATCCCAGGCTCCAAGTCCTTCATCTCCAGCACGTCGGTCCGCAAAATGGGCCGCGGCATCTCGTCCCTGGGATCCCGCGCGGGTTTTTCCAACTCTTTCACGATATCCTGCAGCGTCATCTCGCCGATTCCAAGCTCTTCCGCCAATTTCCTGTGATCCGTTATCTTTTTCGAGATGCCGGGAAGCCCGCCGTGCCGAAGATCCTGCGGCGAGAAGCCCAATCTGGCCAACAGTGCCTTCGCCGCGCCATAGCTCTCCGGATGCACGCTCGTGGCGTCTAATGGTTCCTCCCCGTCCTGGATGCGCATGAAGCCCGCGCACTGCTCATACGCCTTCGGCCCGAGCTTCGCCACTTTTTTAAGCTGGGCCCGCGTCCGGAACCTGCCGTTCTCCTCCCGGTACGCCACGATATTCTTGGCAAGCGTCTTGCTGATGCCGGAAACATATTCCATCAAAGAGGCCGACGCCGTGTTCAGATCCACGCCGACCCGGTTCACGCAGTCCTCTACGACGCCGCCCAGCGCGGCTCCCAGCTTTTTCTGGTTCATGTCGTGCTGGTACTGGCCGACCCCGATGGATTTCGGGTCGATCTTGACCAGCTCCGCGAGCGGATCCTGCAGCCGCCTCGCAATGGACGCCGCGCTCCTCTGCCCCACGTCGAACTCCGGAAATTCCTCCGTCGCGAGCTTGCTGGCCGAATACACGGACGCCCCCGCCTCGTTCACGATCACATACTGCGCCTGCCCCGGGATCTCCTTTAACAAGTCCACGATCACCATCTCCGACTCCCGGGACGCCGTCCCGTTCCCGACCGAGATCAGGGAAACGCCGTACTTCTGTATCATTTTCTTTAAAACGGCCTTCGCTTCCCTCACCTTGTTCTGCGGCGCGGTCGGATAGATGACAGCGGTATCCAGCACTTTTCCCGTGGCGTCCACCACGGCGAGCTTGCACCCGGTACGGAACGCCGGATCCCAGCCCAAGACGACGCGCCCCGCGATCGGCGGCTGCATCAAAAGCTGCTCCAGATTCTTCCCGAACACGCGGATCGCGCCGTCCTCCGCCTTCTCCGTTAAGCTGCTGCGGATCTCCCGCTCGATCGCGGGGGCGATCAGCCGTTTATAGGCGTCCTCCGCCACGGCTTTCAAGACCGGGGCCGTATGCGGATTCTTACGCACGATCAATTTCTTCTCCAGATATTGAAGGATCTGCTCTGATGGAGCCTCGACCTTTACGGTCAGGAACTTCTCGGCCTCCCCGCGGTTCAGCGCGAGGATACGGTAGCCCGCCAGCTTCTCCAGCGAATCCTCAAAGTCGTAATACATCTCATATACGGATTCCGCCTCCGGATCTTTGGCCGTTGAGACGATCTTCCCGCTGCGCATCGTGAGGCTGCGGATGTATTTGCGGTAATCCGCCTCATCAGAAACCATCTCCGCCAAAATATCCATGGCTCCCGCGATGGCGTCCTCCGCCGAACGCACGCCCTTCTCCTCGTCCAAAAACGCCTCCGCCTCTTTTTCAAGGCTTTGCTCCGTCATCTGCAGCAAAATAAGGTTCGCGAGCGGCTCCAGGCCTTTTTCCCGCGCGATCGTCGCCCGCGTGCGGCGCTTGGGCCGATACGGCCGATACAGGTCCTCGACCGCCACGAGCGTCTCCGCCGAAAGGATCTGCCGCTTCAGCTCCCCGGTAAGCTTCCCCTGCTCCTCGATGCTGGACAATACCTGCTCTTTCTTCTCTTCTAAGTTTCTCAGATAAACGAGGCGCTCCGACAGATTCCTGAGCGTCTCGTCGTTCAGCGCCCCGGTCGCCTCCTTGCGGTAACGCGCGATGAACGGAACCGTGTTCCCCTCATCCAGCAGCTTTACGGCAGCCTCGGCCTGATGTTTCCGAATGTTCAGTTCTTCCGAAAGTCTTGCGATCACGTCCATGTTTCTTTCCGCCTTCCATCTTTTTCGCTATCGCCCTCCGGCGCACGTCCCTGTAACAGCTCTGCCCAGGACTTTGCAATCCCGCAAAAATACGGTTCGTTAGCTAGACGCAGATCCGCCCCCGCCAAAAGCGATTGAACTGCCGCCTATTCCCAGCCGCAGGAAGGCCTCCCCAGCGCCTCATGCCGCATAATCAATATTTTTCCCCTTCGCATCCTCTGCCTCCAGCGCCCGCTTATTTTCCTCATACGGGTTCGTCGGATATTCGATCCTCGTCGAAGTCGTCCCGCCGGAAATGTAAGTCCGCCCGCATTCCGGGCAGACGGCCGTATGGATGCTCACGGAAGCCGAAATGACCTTCCCGTCCTTTTGCGCCGCGCTCTTATAAGCATTGGAAACGTGTTCCCCCTCGTGCGCCCGCACCGCGCCCGCCGCCGCTTCCGGCGAGATATGCGTCGGGGCCTTGAACGACACGTTTTCGTTGGAGCCGTCCTGGTACTTGCGCTTCGCGCAAGTCTGGCACTCTTCCCCTACCTTGTCCGTGCTGCCTTTTTTCTTGTCTGAGATCTTGTGGAAAGAGCCGTCCTGAACTTCCGCGCCGTCCCGCCCGTTTCCCGATACGCGCCATATGCGCCTCCGCCGCCATACGGGCTGTAATAATTGCTGTAGCCGCTTCCTCCGATTGCCCCTACCATAAACATCGCCGCCTTTCTCTGATTTTTACGATATGGATCCCAAATGCCTTTGCTTTTTTATCCCAGTTCCAGTTACAGACAGCATACCACATTCCCCTGCCTTCCGCAAGCGAAAGTGCGCCCGTCTGGTGAACGTCTGCAACAGTTCAGACCTTGGCTTCACAGTTACGGAATCCATCCATTTCAGCTTACCTTCGGAGGGGCAAATCCGTGCCTGCCTAACACTCCGTATTCTCGCGGACTTTGCAAAGTCATAAAATCCCATACTTCCGAAAAATACAGTCCAAATCCGCCCGGCTGATCTTCCCCGCCAGATAATATCCCTTGACGGTCGCCTCAACGCCCTCGAAAAAAATGTCAAAGTTGAACCAGTCGCCCGCATCATAATACTTTCGCAATTCCGCAAAGTCACGCTGCAGCCTTTCCGGCAGATCCGCCCTAAGCTCTATCGTCTCGTCAATGAACATCTCTGCTCGCCTTCTTTCCTGCCGTTTTCCTTCGCTGTCTGTTCTCTCTCTGCGATCTTCCGACAGGTCGGCTGAAAAACTTTTTCCTGCCGTTTTTTCATGACTGTCAGATAAAATTCCTTTTGCGTATCGGTCAGCACAGGAATCCCGGAGATCATTTTTTCTATCTCCGGCAATATTCCTGTTATTCTCGGCGCGATCGTTCTTACCGCCTCATTACAGCCTTCGTATTCCATTCTCTCGATCAGATGGTATGGATTCAGCCGATCCCCTCCCAGTTCAAAAATACATCTTCTCGCCGAAAAAGACTCTGCGTCCAGTTGCTTTTCATCCGACAAAACGACCCTCATTTTTTCCTCATCCCATTTCGAGTTCAGGCAATTCCCATTATCATATACAGGAGCCAGTTTTTTCGTGCCGTCTTCCTTGACAATGACACCCCAATTGCTGTTATTGCGATCCGTATTCCCGATCAGCGCATCCACCACAAACATATTCCAGAAATGCTCCTCTACGCCGTCCACATCTTTTAAGAATGGATGCTCCCGTATCGTCATCAATATTTCATACAGATCCAGCCCCGTGCCATTTGTCTCGTTTCCATTGGAATCCAAAAACGGCGGGTCGAATGTGACTTTTATCTTATCAAACTCATACAGCCTGTCCCCATCCGCCAAAAAATCCCCGCACGCCACTACCGTCCTTTGGTTTCTGAATCCCAACACCGTATCATGCACGGAAAATCCCAGGAGCTTATATACCTGCGAGCCGATATATTCGCAGACAGGGCTGTTAGAATAACTAAGCTGTATGTTCTTCATCTGCTGCCCTTTCAAATTCCCCGGGAATTTCAAGATATAATTTTTTCCATTCCCACAAGGCCCTTCTATTTCCCTCAAATTATGATTGTCTTTTTTAAGTATGATCGCTTTGCAAAGAACCCCCGGCAGCTAGCCCGGGAACCGCATCATCGTTTTTCTCCGCACGACCGTCTCATAAGAAGAGCAGATCTTATCCGCAAGGCAGACCAAAAATGCCGCGCGGGACTTTGGCATGGCGAACGGCGTCAGCGGCCACATATGGCTCGCTATGATGTTCCGCTCCAACTCAGACAACTGATACCGTTTTTGGGCGTTCTCCAACGCGATCGCCGGGTGGTGCAGACCGTGGAAACGCCCCAGATAACCGTTCTCATGCCAGTCATACAGATAAAAATCATGCAAAAACGCGCCGCGCACCAATTCCCTTTCCGGCGCGCCCAAATGGAAGCGGCGGTTCAGATAAAAGCTCAGGCAGACCACGCTGACGACATGGTCGTAGGTCGAGATCCGCCCATGCTGGATATACTTTTTCATAAGCCCGGCTTCCTCTGTCTGATGCATCCCATCCAAAAAACGCTTAATCTCCCCGATTTCCTGCTCTGTCAATTTCATAGAAACCTTCCCTTTCCAGTCAAATACCCCACAGCAAGCTACAGAACATGACTTAGCTTGTTCTTAGTTTGAGCGCCCCAAGAGGCGGGGTATTTGGTCTACGCTCCGCCTTGCTCATGGGAATAAACGCTGGCCAAGCCAATATTCCAAGGATGCCCCGCAATCTTCCGCGCTGCTGCTTCTTGCGGGACATGATCGTGTGCTTCATCTGGCTTCTGTTCCCATAATCTTCCGCGCTACTGCTTCTTACGGGACATGATCGCACGCTTCATCCGGCTTCCAAGCTCGCTGTATTTTGAGCGGCGGAACGAAACGGAAGACCGCAGCGCGCGCGTCTGCTTCCAATTCATGGTGGACACCGTCTTTTTCAATTCCTCCCGCATCCTGCGCTCCCGAAATTCCTCAAGGGAAGCCTTCCCCTTCCCTATGCCCTCGGACAGGTTCTGTTTCGTATTCTCAATGAACGCCTCGTACCGCTCGGAAATCTGCAGGTCGATCGCCTTGATCGTGGCGTCGAGCTTCTGGTTGATCGCAAGCAGAGAATCCGCCGTCAGCGCGCAGTCCGCGGCAAACACGGCCATAAACAAAAGCGCGATCGCTTCCTGCCA
>CANQTH010000068.1 GCA_947626795.1 uncultured Lachnospiraceae bacterium | reverse complement strand
TAGTGAAGAATAAGGTCGCGCCGCCGTTCAAGGAAGCTGAGTTTGACATTATGTTCGGGCAGGGGATCTCGCGGGAAGGGGATATCCTGGATATCGCCTCCAATCTGGGCGTGGTCAATAAGTCGGGGGCCTGGTTCGCTTATCATGGGGATAAGATCGGGCAGGGCCGCGAAAACGCGAAGCAGTACTTAAAGGAGCATGGGGACGTCTGCGCCGAGATTGAGGCGCAGATCCGAAGCCAGCTCATTGAGAAGGAGCCGGACGCGGAGGAAGCGAAGGAAGAGGCCGGGAAGCCGGAGAAGTCCGGGCGGTCGGCCAGGGAAGAGAAGGTGGAGAAGGCGGGAGAGGCGCAGCCGGACGCCCGCTAGGCTGACTGGAAGCGAAGGAAGAGGCCGGGAAGCCGGAGAAGGCGGGAGAGGCGCAGCCGGACGCCCGTTAGGCTGACTGGAGGCGGATTCTGTGACAGGGAAGCTGGAAGGCGGAACTGTCACGGATCTGACGCAGGATAAGGGAGGCGCAGGCCGCCCACTTTGGAGGAAAGGATGCAGGTCATAGAGATCACGGAACTGGACAAGAGGCGCAGCCGGGTACGCTTAGAAGACGGCAGGAGCTTCACGCTTTATAAGGGGGAATGCCGACAGCTCGGCCTGCGGGAAGGGGAGGAATGCGCCGAAGGGCTGCTGGAAGAGATCTATGGCAAGATCCTCAAGACGCGCGCCCGGAAACGGGCGCTGCATCTGTTGGAGCGCATGGACCATACGGAGGCGCAGCTTCGCAGGAAACTGGGGCAGGGAGGCTGCCCGGAAGAGATCGTCGAGGATGCGGTGGCGTACGCCTATCGCTTCCATTATCTGGACGATAAGCGGTACGCGGAGAATTACGTGCGTTCCCACAGGGACAGGAAGAGCCGCGGGAAGATGCGGATGGAGCTGATCGGGAAAGGCGTGGGAAAAGAGATCGCGGATCTGGCGCTGGAAGAAGGGTGCCGCCTGGAAGACGAGAGAGAGCTGATCCGCCGCTGGATCGAGAAGAAGCAGTATCCCGGGGAAGAGGCGGGCGTGAAGGAGAAGCAGAGGATGTACCGCTTCCTGATCGGGAAGGGATTCCGGCCGGAGGACGTTCTGCGGGAATTATCGTGACTGAAAATCAAGGAGCAGACCACTTGACATAAAGGGAAAAAAAGTATAAAATCAATGTGTTGTATTATGCGAAGAATTTTGCTGGACGTACAATGAAAATTTCATAAAGGAGGTGCTCCTGTGCCACAGATTTTAATCGCTGTAGCAGTCACGTTGATCATCGCAGTCCCGGTCACATACTTTGCGACAGTCGCATACCGCAAGAGCGTAGCGGAGTCGAAGCTTGGAAGCGCAGAGGAAAAGGCAAGGGAAATCATTGATAATGCCGTCAAGACTGCTGAGAACAAGAAGCGTGAATCAATGCTCGAGATCAAAGAAGAGTCCATCCGGGCGAAGAACGACCTGGATAAGGAGATCAAAGAGCGCAGGAATGAGATTCAGCGCAATGAGCGGCGGATCATCCAGAAGGAAGAGAACCTGGATAAGAAGCTTGAGGCCATTGAGAAGAAGGAAGCGGGATTCGCGGCAAAAGAAGAAGAGATCAACAGACAGAAAAAGGAAGTCGCAAAGCTACACGAAGAGCGCGTGCAGGAACTGGAAAGAATCTCAGGATTGACCTCTGAACAAGCAAAAGATTATCTCTTGAAGATGGTGGAAGATGATGTGAAGCTCGACACTGCAAAAATGATCAAGGAAATGGAGTCAAAGGCAAAGGAAGAGGCCGGAAAGAGGGCAAGGGAATACGTCGTGACGGCGATCCAGAAATGCGCCGCGGACCATGTGTCGGAGGCGACGATCTCCGTCGTGCAGCTTCCGAACGATGAGATGAAGGGCCGCATTATCGGCAGGGAGGGCAGGAATATCCGCACTCTCGAAACGATGACGGGCGTGGATCTGATCATTGACGACACGCCGGAGGCAGTCATCCTCTCCGGGTTTGACCCGGTTCGGCGGGAAGTCGCCCGCATTGCCCTGGAAAAACTGATCGTGGACGGGCGAATCCATCCGGCGAGGATCGAGGAAATGGTGGAGAAGGCCCAGAAGGAAGTCGAGACGATGATACGGGAAGAAGGGGAAGCTGCGACGCTGGAAGTCGGCGTGCATGGCATCCATCCCGAGCTTGTCCGGCTGCTTGGCAAGATGAAATTCAGGACAAGCTATGGGCAGAACGCCTTGAAGCATTCCATCGAGGTCGCGCAGCTTTCCGGCCTATTGGCGGCGGAAGTCGGCGTAGACGTCAGGATGGCGAAGAGGGCCGGGCTGCTTCATGATATCGGCAAGTCCGTTGACCACGACCACGGAATGGAAGGCTCACATATTCAGATCGGGGTGGATCTTTGCAGGAAGTACAAGGAAAGCCCGGTTATTATCAATGCAGTAGAAGCACATCATGGCGATGTAGAACCGCAATCCTTCATTGCGTGCCTGGTGCAGGCGGCGGATGCGATATCGGCTGCGAGGCCCGGCGCGAGAAGGGAAACATTGGAAACATATTCAAACAGGCTCAAGCAATTGGAAGACATTGCGAACGGTTTTAAAGGTGTTGACAAGTCATTTGCTATTCAGGCGGGCAGGGAGATTCGTATCATGGTAGTTCCCGAGCAAGTCAGCGACGCCGACATGGTATTGCTGGCGCGCGACATTTCAAAACAGATTGAGAACGAACTGGAATATCCAGGACAGATTAAGATTAATGTGATCCGTGAATCCCGCGTGACCAGTTACGCGAAGTAGGAGGACGCGAGGAAAGACGGACAGCCTGTTATCAGGCAATGCTAATCGTACTTAGGGGGACGCCGTAAGGGCGTTTCTTAGTAACAGTTCAGCCAGGGACTTTGCGCTTGCCGCAAAGCCCGCAAGGATACGAAGATTCATCCAAGAGGAATCTGCCCTCGCGCGCTTATCGCGGGGCATCTAAGGGACGGCGAGCCAAGCCGCTTCCCTGGGAAAGGGCCGCTGACAATCCTGTCGGCGGCCTTTTCGCTTAAAAAGCAGCCGCCTTGGCCAGGGCGCAGGCAAAGCCTGTGAGGAGCGTTGTTGAACAAATGAGGGAGCTTGGCCGGGGCGCGGGCAAAGCCTGTGAGGGGCGGAGCATTGTTGAACAGATGAGGGAGCTTGGCCGGGGCGCAGGCAATGCGCGGAAAGGGGAAATGGAATTGGAACAGCCGATGTTGAAAAGGATAAAGAGGGAGCTGGAATATCAGGGGACGATCCTGGATTTTTATTCGGATTATATGCAGCTCCCGGACGGGAAGATCGAGAAATGGGATTTCGTGGAGCATAGGAAAGGGGCGGCAGCAGTCGTCCCGGCGCTGCCGGATGGGAGGATCCTCATGGTGCGCCAGTACCGCAACGCGCTGGAGCGTTACACGCTGGAGATCCCGGCGGGCGCGCGCGATAGCAAGACGGAGCCGACGATCGAATGCGCGGCCAGGGAATTGGAGGAGGAGACGGGATACCGTTGCGAGAAACTGGAGTTTTTGCTGTCCTTGCGGACGACGGTCGCCTTTTGCAATGAGCTGGTGGACGTCTATGCGGCCAGGGAATTGATCCCGTCGAAGCAGCATCTGGACGAAGGGGAATTTATCGACGTGAAGCCGTACGGCGTGGACGAGCTGTGCGGCATGATCTATCAGGGCGTGATCCAGGACGCGAAGACGGTGGCGGCGATCCTGGCATACAAGGGGAAATACTGCCGGGATTGAGTGCGCGTCAGGCGAACGCCCAATATCTTTCTTGAATATACTGTTAAAAAGCGACGGTTTTGCGCCGTTGCGCAAAAGGAAAGGATATGGGGCGTTTTGGTTTTTGACGGACGATCGTTATGGGGAATTTTTGCGGTGGCAGCCGTTCTGGCCGCAGTCCTGCTGATCTGCAAGCTCCGCCGTGTCAGGCGGGCCGCCCGTCTCGTGGAAGAAACGGGGGACAAAGAAAAGCTGTTTGAGATCAACCGGGCGTTGAAGCCGTTCGGGTTTGCGTACAGCCCGCGCAAGGGCATCTTCTGTTCGCGGGAGGATGCGTGGCAGAGGAGCGCAGGATATGGGAAGGCGTACGACGAGATGGCGCCGCTTATGAGCATGGTCATTGACTGCGAGCCGATCTATTTCGACTATGGAGGCAGGCGGTGGCTGATCGAGTTTTGGAAAGGCCAGTACGGGATCGCGACCGGGGCGGAAATCGGCATTTATGTAAAAGACGCGCCCGCGGAGGAAAGTCCGGAGCGTTTGTTTTACGACTGCGTGGAAAAAGAAGGGCAGATGCAGATGGGCATGGCCCTTTTGAAAAACGGCAAGCTGATGTTTGAGCGGAACTGCCGCCATTGGTGGCTGACGGGGTTTGTGCTGGGGGAATTTTCGTATCCGGGCGAGCTGATCTTGGAAGCGTCCCTCACGTTCCCGGAGGAAGGGATGCTGCGCGCCTTTGCGCAGGGCTGCGTGCGCGCGGGGTATCGGGCGGACGACGTGCATGTCTTCGGCAAGACGGCCTCGCTGCGTTTTTACCATCCCAAGGCTTCCCAGGCGTCCCGCTATGGGAAGTGGTTCCGCAGGCTCGTCCAGTGGCGGAATGAGCGAAACTGCGGCTGGTACCATTTTTTGACCAGGCGGCAGGAACGGACGGAGGATAAGCTGTTTTACTTAATGGCGGCGTACCCGAGGACGTTTCGCAGGGCGATCCTGGCCGGGAAGGCTGTCCTGGGAAAGGCGGCCCGATGAGCCGCGCGTGGAAAAGGCTGGACCGCGCGTACCGCGAGGCTCCCTGCGTCCCTCTCCACGCGGGGAGCAAGCTCGTGCTGATGAGCGACTGCCACCGCGGGATTGGGAACTGGGGCGACAACTTCCAGCCGAACCAAAACTTGTTTTTTGCCGCGCTGCAGTATTATAACCAGAGGAAGTTTTCTTACATTGAGTTAGGGGACGGGGATGAACTTTGGGAAAACAGGAGCCTGCACGAGATCGTGCAGACGCACAGCGGCCACTTTTGGCTGATGGGGGAATTTTACCGGGATCGGCGGCTTTGCCTGATCTATGGGAACCATGACCGGAAGAAGGCGTATGGGAGATATTTCCAGGGAATGTGCCGCTCGTATTACTGCGAGCCGGAGAAAAAAGAGCGGGAGCTGTTCCCGGGCTTAAAGGTATTGGAGGGCGTCCGATTGAAGGACGCGTGCAGCGGGGCGGAGCTGTTCCTCGTGCATGGGCATCAAGGCGACTTGTGGAACGATACGCTCTGGCGGGCGACGCGCTTTTTGGTGCGCTATCTCTGGCGGCCGTTGGAGCTGCTTGGATGCAACGACCCGACCAGCGCGGCAAAGAATTACCGGAAAAAGGAGAAGGTGGAGAAGCGGCTGTCCGGATGGGCGGACGCGCGCCGGACGATCCTGGTGGCCGGGCATACCCACAGGCCGTATTTCCCTGATCCGGGCGAGGGGCGTTATTTCAACGACGGGAGCTGCGTGCATCCCCGCTGCGTCACCGCGCTGGAAGTGGAGTGCGGAAAGATTTCCCTGGTGAAATGGAGCGTGAAGGTGCGCGAGGATAACGGGATGTACGTCGGCAGGGACGTGCTGGCTGGGCCTGTGGCCCTGCAGGAGTACGTTTAGCATAGTAGGAAAAAGCACGCTTTTGGCGGCCCATGCCGCCAGGAGAGAAGAGAAAGGGGCGTTTTTGATGGGTGAGGCATCGGAAAGTCATCCGTCTGAGAAAAAGAAGATCTGCATCGGCATCCTGGCCCATGTGGACGCGGGAAAGACGACGCTTTCGGAAGCGCTGCTGTATTTGAGCGGAAGCATCCGGAACATGGGCCGGGTAGACAACAAAGACGCGTTTTTGGACACGTATGCGCTGGAGCGGGAACGCGGGATCACGATTTTTTCCAAGCAGGCGGAGCTGACGTCCGAGGAGGCGCGGATCACGCTGTTGGACACGCCTGGTCATGTGGATTTTTCGGCGGAGATGGAGCGCACGCTGCAGGTCCTGGATTATGCGGTCCTGGTCGTCAGCGGCGCGGACGGCGTGCAGGGGCATACCAGGACGCTGTGGCATTTGCTGAAAAAGTACGGGATCCCGGTATTTTTATTTGTCAATAAAATGGATCAGCCGGGGACGGACAAGGACGCGCTGCTTGGGCAGTTGAAGGCCGCGCTGGACGACGGGTGCCTGGATTTTTCCCGGACGGATACGGAGGGGTTTTTTGAGGAAGCCGCGATGTGCGGCGAGGAAGCCCTGGATGAATATCTCGGGACTGGGCACGTGTCGGACGGGCGGCTGCGGGAAATGATCGCGGGCCGGAAGATCTTCCCCTGCTTTTTTGGATCCGCGCTGCGGCTGACGGGCGTGGAGGAATTTTTGCGCGGGCTGGGACGGTATGCGAGGCAGCCGGAGTACCCGGAGGCGTTTGGCGCGAAGGTTTTTAAGCTCGCAAGGGACGGCCAGGGGAACAAGCTGGCTTATCTGAAGGTGACGGGCGGGAAGCTGAAGGTCAAGATGGCGGTCCCCGAACACGGGAAGGTGAACCAGATCCGCATTTATTCCGGGGAGAAATTTGAGACGGCGGAGGAAGCGGGCGCTGGGCAGGTCTGCGCGGTGACAGGGCTAAGCGGCGTCCATCCGGGCATGGGGCTTGGGGCGGAGGCGGATTCCCCCCTGCCGCTTTTAGCCCAGGCGCTGACGTACCAGGTGATCCTGCCGCCGGGAACGGATCCGGCCGCGATGCTGCCCAAATTGGCCCAGATCGAGGAGGAAGAGCCGGAGCTGCACATCACCTGGAAGGAAAGCCTGCAGGAGATCCAGGTGCAGGTCAGGGGGGAAGTGCAGCTTGAGATCCTAAAGAGCATGGTCGAGGAACGTTTCGGCGTTTCCGTGTCGTTTGGCGCGGGCAACATCCTGTATAAAGAGACGATCGCGCGCCCGGCGGAAGGCGTGGGGCATTACGAGCCGCTCCGCCATTATGCGGAGGCGCATCTTTGGCTGGAGCCGGGGGAACGCGGGAGCGGGCTGCAGTTTGAGGCGCGCTGCAGCGAGGACGCGCTGGACCGGAACTGGCAGCGCCTGATCTTGACGCACCTCGAAGAGAAGGAACATCGCGGGACGCTGATCGGGGCGGCGATCACGGACATGAAGGTTACGCTGGTGGCCGGGCGCGCCCATTTGAAGCATACTGAGGGCGGGGATTTCCGTCAGGCGACTTACCGCGCGCTGCGCCAGGGGCTGATGGAGGCGGGGACGGTCCTGCTGGAGCCGTATTACGAGTTCCGGCTGGAAGTCCCGGAGGCGATGGTCGGGCGCGCCATGACGGACAGTGAGCGGATGCACGGGACGTTCGGGCCGCATCAGACGCAAGGCGGGATGGCCGTCTTTACGGGCAGCGCCCCGGTCGCGGCGATGCGGGATTACCAGCGGGAGGTCGCGGCGTATACGAAGGGGCATGGGCGGCTTTCCTGCACGCTGAAGGGGTACGACGTCTGCCACAACGCGGAGGAAGTCGTGGAAAGGGCGGCGTACGACCCAGAGCGCGACGTGGACAACCCTGCGGATTCCGTGTTCTGCACCCATGGCGCGGGAACCGTGGTAAAGTGGGACAAGGTCAAGGAATGGATGCACGTAGAAAGCCCGTCCTGGATATTCGGGGAAGGCGAAGGGACGCCGGAAGAGCCTTTGCGCGGGACGCCGGAAAGCCCGGGCGGCTGGCAGGAGGAGGCGTGGATCGGGGAAGACGAGGTGGACGCCATCCTGGCCAGGACGCTCTGCGCCAACAAGCACGAAAAAGGGGCGGGGCGCAGGGGCTACCGCAAGAAAAAGGGCGCCGCTCCGGATTTTAAGCCCGCCGCGTCGCGCACGTTCCGGCCGCCGGAAAAAAAGGAGGAGTGCCTGCTGGTGGACGGCTACAACATCATTTTCGCCTGGGAAGAATTGCGGGAGCTGGCGAAGGCGGATATCGGGGGCGCGCGGGGGAAGCTTATGGACATCCTCTGTAATTACCAGGGCATCCGCAAGTGCAGCCTGATCCTGGTGTTCGACGCTTACCGGGTGCAGCAGCATGAGACGGAGGTATTGGATTACCATAACATCCGCGTGGTCTATACGAAGGAGGCGGAGACGGCCGACCGCTACATCGAAAAATTCGCCCACGAGAATGCGTCGCGGTACCGCGTGACGGTGGCGACGTCGGACGGGCTGGAGCAGATCATCATACGCGGGGCGGGCTGCGCGCTCATCTCCGCCCGCGAGCTGCAGGAAGAGATCGCGGAAGCCGGGCGGGCGCTCTGCCAGGAGTACGCCGCCGGGCAGCCGCAGGGGAAGAGCTACTTAGGGGAGGCCATGCCGAAGGAAGCGGGGGAGACGTAGGAAGGCTGGGAAATTTGTATAACACTAATTCAACTTCCCATTTTCTTCATGAAAGAATCTTGTTGCGGATTCCGTAACTGCCAAAAGGCTAAACTGTTACTTTATTCTCGCGAGCAACGAGCCGCCAAACGGACGTGCAAACACGTCTGCTTGGCGGCTGCCCCCGTCGTCTTAATCCGAGAATTTCTCGACAATGGCGCTGATCGCGAGCGCGTTGTCCTGGTTCGCCTTGCCGATGTCTTCCAGCTTTTCTGCCGTGAAGTTCGACTGGTCGATCTTCCCAACGATGTCGTTGACGCCGATCTCGTTTTCTCCGGAAGCGGTCTTGATGACGTCCATGCGCTCCTGGATGTTGGAAACCGACGACACGAACCCGGCTGAGTTCTCCTTGATCTCGCCCATGGCCTTGCGAATGTCCTCTACGGAATCGCCGTATTCGTTGGCAATGTTCACGAATGCATGGAATTTATCCGAAACGTCTTTTTCCATGAATTCGATGATGTTCTCCACGCATTGCTGCACGTCGTTGATATAGGAATTGATCTCGCTGCAGATATCGGAAATCTGCTTGGCGGTGGAGGAGGAATCCGAAGCGAGCACCCCGATCTCCTGCGCGACTACGGCGAAGCCTTTGCCCTGGTCCCCGGCCCTGGCGGCCTCGAT
This sequence comes from uncultured Lachnospiraceae bacterium, assembly GCA_947626795.1. Taxonomy (GTDB): domain Bacteria; phylum Bacillota; class Clostridia; order Lachnospirales; family Lachnospiraceae; genus Petralouisia. Next base: position 4,651 of record CANQTH010000068.1, on the reverse strand, counting down.
GGAAGCGTTTAAGGAGAGCAGGTTCGTCTGGCTCGCGATGTCCAGGATCTGCTGCGCCATGTCGTTGACCCGCGTCAGGGAGTGCAGGTTCACCATGGCGGCCTCCACGTTCTTGCGGTTGACGTCCATTTTTTCCCCGGCCTCGCGCAAAGTCGTCTCGGCCATGTCCTTCATGAGGGCGGCGGTCTGGATCAGGCTGTCGCTCTTTTCGTTCCCGGCCCTTACCGTCTGTTCCACCTGGGCGACAAGGTCGGAGATCGTGGCGATCTCTTCCGCAACGTTTTCGATCGCTTCGTTGGTAGTTATGATGCTGGCTGCCAGCTCCTCTGTTGTCGCGGAATTGTCCTCCACGTTCGCGGCCATGGTGTGCGTCACTTCCGTCATATGCCCGGCGGAATCGCTTAGCGAGTTCGTGCATTCGCGCAGCGTCGAGACGATGGTCTGGAGCGTGCCGTAGAGGGAATCCATGGCGGTCGCGATCTTGCCTGTCTCGCTTCGGTTTCCGACGTATTTCTTGATGTCGGCCGGGACGTCAAGATCCAAATCCTGCAGCCGGGCGATGGAATGTTCCACGATCGAGAGCGGCTTTACGCACAGCTTCACGGAAAGCCAGGAAAGAGCCATGATGAGCAGGAGCGCGAAAACACAGGCAAAGCCCAGGACGGTGCGGCTGGCGTTTGCCTGGCGGAAGATCTCGGCCTCACTGTCGTTCAGGATCACGGCCCAGTTGCGCTCCGGCATATATTGGTACATCGCAATATTTTTCGCGCCTTTTTCATCCGTGTAATCAATCTCCCCGATCAGGACGTCCGGGCTGTTGCTGATCTTCTCGATGGCGGACAAAAGCATCGGGTCTTCGATCGGGGTGGCGATCAGGGCTTCGTCCTTATTATAAAGATAAGTGGAGTCGGCGAGGTTTATGATGTTGTCCTGCGCGTTCTCCATGCCGTTGATCGTAATCTCCTGCAGGGGTTCGGTCAGGCTGTTCGCGAAGCGTCCGCCGCCGACGTAGCCCAGGATTTCCCCGCCTTCATCGTATACCGGGGCGTATAAGGAAAGGGTAAGCTGCCCGGAGGCCGGGGATACGACGATGCCGATATTGAAAATGTCCCCGGCGGCCAGGATACCGTCCTGCATTTGCTTCAAGGCGTCCCCTTCGCGGGTGTAGATGCCGATGGCGTCCGGGTTGATGTGGGTGAGGACGTGGGAATCCCACTCGGCGATGTAGATGCCTTCCCATCCGTCAAGCCCGCTGAAATATTCTTCCGTATAGGACTGCGCCTTTTTGGTCAGCTCCTCGTTTTCCGGATCCTTGAGCAGTTCCGCCACGACCGGGGCCTTGGAATAAGACGCCATGAGGGATTCCGATTGCGTCACGTATTGCCCGAGGAGCGTGGCGCGCGCGTTCAGCGACGTCTGCATGTTGGCGATGGCGGTGCTTTTCATGGCCGTCGTCATGTTGCGGCTTGCAATGAAAAATAAAAGCAGGATGCATGCCGCGGCTACAACGGATATGGTGGCTGTAATGACAGTGCTCATTTTTTTGTTCTTCATGATGACCTCCTGGTAAAACCTGATGCGGCAGCACGACGCCGCCTTCGCCCTTGCCGATGCCTTGCGGGCTTTTTGGAAAAGCGCGAGGCGCGTAAGGGGTTTGTTTCCTACTTTTTAAAATTATATCATGATTTGTCGGAAAAAGGAAGTGAGGAATGACGGAACGCCTGTTTTTTGGGAAAATTTTTTGGGGAAAAATTTTCAGGTTTTTTTGAGGAGTGATTTAATAATGCCAAAAACGACAGATGAACATGACAGATTTAATCTAGGAAGAATAAAGAAGCTCGTGTTAAATGATATTTTTCTTGAAAATTTTGATATACTCTCATATTCAGATATGCTATATTGGATAGAACTTTTTAATATTATGTTGCTAGAAGGTAAGGACATAAGTAATTATGCAGAAGATAAAAAAGAGTATTTTTTCCTTAATGTGTAATGTCACAAACCTATTTCCATAATCCTAAAAATCACTCCCACACTGGTTGCAATGAAAATTTTTACTGTTTACGCTTATGCTTAACACGCCAAACAAAGCCGCATTCATCGCCTTGGCGAACGTGCCGATCTTCCTCGTGTTATAGGACTGGCAATAGGGGCATTTCACGCCATACCCACTGCTCCCTGCTCTCTGGCGTTTCTTCATGCGCTCATAGGACTTTTTTGCTGCTTCAAACTCTCTCTCCCTTTTTTTGCGTCGCGCAGCTAAATCCGCATCCCTATGGTCAAAAAGGTATTGATCAAATTCCGGTGAGGATTTGATATAATCGTTGATGAATTGTTCTTTTAGATCATCTTTTAAGAACAACTTGCTTTTACCCTCCAAATATTCGTCTGGTATAGCATACACTTTACTATTACAGTAATCGCAATACCATTTTTTATTTGGGGTTTTTTGCACTATTCTTCCACATTTTTTACAATAACAAAGTACAGACATACACTCTCCCTCCCTAATACCTATTTTAGATTCATTATACCAAATAATACCAAAGGCGTCTACAGCCTTTTAACCGTAACTCTCCACAAGTTACATGAACCATAGTACGATATTCAGAACATTTGACAGCGACATTGATACATGGACTTCTAAAATAGGAATTTTCGGGAAATCTTTTCGTGACCTCAGCGTTACAATAAGCAATGCGTCCCAAAAAATCAGCGATACCATTAATAATTTTGATAAAAATGTTGGATTTTGGGAAAATTTAAAGAATAACTTATTCGACCAAAATGGGAAAGATTTTACCAGGAATTCTTCCGGGGAAATCGTTTCCAGGGAGAATATTGACAGCTATATTGAGGAACTAGATCTATCCGGCGCAAAAGATAAATTAAAAAAAATATTCGATACTTCTTCAGATGTAGAAAACGGAATTAAAACTTGGCAAGAGTATTTTGAAGGATTAGACGAAGGTGAAGATTATATTAAGAATCTCATCAAAAACACCGACGACCTCTCAAAATTAGAGGGGCAGGATCTAGTGGACGCCTGCAATGCCGCTCGTGAGGCCGTGATCGCGCATAATGAAGAACTCCAAAATATGTCATTGAAGGCCAAGGCTGGACGGATTGCCCTTGAAGCCCTTTCTGCTGTCGGAAATATGCTTGCCGGATGGCTCATCGGCAAAGGGGTTGAGCTTGCCATAGATTGGATCGACAACCTCGTCCACGGTACAGAGCGGATACGCGAGCGCGCGGATGAGGCAAAGGGAAGCATCGATGAGATAAATGCCTCTTTCGCGGAGCAAAAAGAAACTGCGGAGGGATTGGTTTGGAGGTATGACGAGCTGCTAAAGACCGAAGAGGAATTGAGCAACTTCAAGATCGCCGAAAACATAGGCGATGTGTTTAAAGGCGTCCTCACTTATGTCGAGGATGCTGAAAATGCGTCCGAAGAACTCAAAGGCATCCTGGATGAAACAGACGGGCAGCTTGGGTTCTTCCATGATGTCCTTGAAAACGGGATAAACCTCTCCAAGGACAACAAACTGCTATTCGGCGGCGACATCACAGATTCTGACAAGACCGAGTTCGCCTATGCCATGCAGTCAACAGCGCAGAAATTCATAGACAGCCTGGGCGGGCAACGGCGTCTGGAACTCCAAGGAATGGGGATAGACGGTTCCAGCCTGTTCACCATGGAAACGAACGACGTCACTGGCAAGTTTGACTTTTATTCCAATCTCTATGCGCTGACGCCAGACGAGATAAGCCGATTAGAAGGCATGATTGCGACGGATACCGAAAGCATGAGCGGAAAGATCATTGACATCGTTTCTTCCAAACAGCAGGAGCTGCAGGGGACAATCCTGGAAGCCGAAAACAGATGGGCGGATTTCCTCCCTGATTTCATTTCAGCGATCAAGTCAAAAGGCACGTTCAAAAACCTTGCCCCTGATATGCAGGATGTGGTAGTCAATATCGTTGAAGGGATGGATCGCAGCTATGCGCAAGTAATGGACGATTACGACCCGAATGACTGGTACGCATACGTAAGGGATAAGCTCGTCGTCCCGATCAGCAAATTGTCTGAGAGCGACCAGCAGCTTTTAAGCGGCTCATTCGCTAAATTATTCGAGTTAGACCCTAACGATATATCGGAAACCAACCAGAAAAATATCGAAGCCATCATTAGTGACCTCGCAAAACTTCTGAAAATGAACCCGGTCGATTTGCAGGTCATGCTTGGGTACGATGCGTCCGACGCGAAGGAAAACTACGACATAGCGTTGGAAGCCGCCAAGAAAAAATATGGTTACGACGACAAAGGCATTCCGTTAAACTGGACAGATGACGGGCTCCGGAAATTCTTTGACGAAGCCTGGCTTGCCTTGGACAGCGCCGATGTCGATTCCATGAAAACGCTAAAGAAAGACCTGCTGGAACTCGCGCAAGCTGGGAAGCTCACTTCTGAATGTTAGACGGCATTTTAAATTAAGCAGCGACTGCACAGTCGCTGCGAATTAAAATCTCCATATAGAAGTTGTAACTCTTGCAGCGTGCGGTAAAAAACAGCACGCTTTTTTCTTGCTTATGGCAGGAGATGCAGTATGATAGTATCTGTAACAGCGCACAGCAAGGCGCACACAAAAAA
>CANQTH010000067.1 GCA_947626795.1 uncultured Lachnospiraceae bacterium | reverse complement strand
GTGTTCCGCCCGCTTTCACCAAAATTGGAGGCAAAGATGTACTTGATTTGGAGAAAGTATCAGGCTTTTACGCCTATCGCGGAACGCCTGCTCGCGGAATTGAAAGATAGGTTTGCCTGAGTTTTTATAGTTTAAGGTTTCTATCCTGCTGTTGAATCCTTGATGTGATTGTATTGGTATCTTTTGGGGCGGAATTTCAGAAATAAACGCTCACGTATAAGCCAGTCAAAATCAGACGTCCGTCTCCGATACAACTGACACGTCCCCGACGCTAACCCCGAGACATCACTGCCGGAGGAAGATAATGCCCTGGCAAAATGCGGAGCCTTCTGCAAATACCTCAGCGCCGGGCGCGGATTTCCCGGAGAGTATGTATATCATTGCAGCGCTCCCGGAAACCGGCATATTATCCATGTGGATTTCAACGAGGCAGAAATAATCTGACCCTTAAAATGCCTGCCAGCTATCGCTCCCGCTTGCCGCGAAATTGTATGAAACCTTATACATCACAAGTTTAATACAATTTCGCGGCAAGCAATTTTCTGCTCATTTTTGAGAGGGTGGGTGCATCCACCCAAATCGCCCCTCGCTGCTCATAATATCAAATGAATTTTCCCAATCTATAAATCATTCCGGCGAAGAAGTGAAAATGATCCGCTATTCAAGAAATGCCTTAAAATAAGCCTTTTCCCGGCTCCACAAAAAAATTGCCCTCCAAATCGGAGGGCGGGGATTGTATCAAACCTTGTCCCTTTAGACATTTCACTACAGTGATTATAAACACATCCCACAATCATTATTTTGAAAACGTTGCATCATTTTTAGACAATAGATATACACAATACTGATTCATACTGATTCCCTCTCTTTTTGAATGCTCCGCTAACGAGCGATGCAGGCTGCGAGGTATCCTAAGTTTGAATTGACCGGAATACTCTTCCAAGTCATTCGGTTCCTGTATATCTATTCCGCTTTCAACTGCCGCCTCCAGCCATGCCTGCTTAGCATCCATAGCATTGGCGATTGCTGATTCTATATTTTCACCGCAAGTAATACATCCCGGAAGTTCTGGAAATGAAACCACGAATCCCCCTTCGTCCGTATCTTCTACAATTTCCATACGATAATTCATTGCCATATAATCATTCAACGTCCTCATCATTGATTGCCTCACTTTCCACAACTTGCTTTACCATCGCAACATACACTTTTTTAATCGGTTCGTGTTTAGGTATCGTAATCGGCTGAGCGCCTGCCTTCCTAAATGTATAATGACTGCTGCCTCCTTTGGGAGCATTCATTACATAACCATAGCTTTCCAATACCTTTCTCAACTCGTCAAAACGAACATCTTTTGGTAAAGCGCTTATTCTTGCTATAAGTTTATCCCATTTTGACATGAGCAATACCTCCTGCCTATATTATATGTGGTGTCACATATGGTGTCAATCCTTATTTCAAATCGGACAGCTTGATGAAAAAAACATATTTTATCGGCATTTATGAGGATTTAGTGTAACTGTAAACTGCATGAAATTGACAAGGTGCATACCTAAAAAATCAAATTGCTGTGGCTAAAAAGAAAAAACAGAAATTTCATCACTCAAACTCGGTAAAATTTACACGTTCTTACGGACTTTGCAGCAAGCGCAATGTCCTGGGCTGAATCTTTGCGCCTCTACGGACTTTGCGGCAAGCGCAATGTCCTGTGCCGTCTGTCACTCCCCCTGTGCTTTCAGTGCTTCCTCCACGAACCTCCTGGCATTCGCCAAATCTTCGTCGTTGGGATGGAACAGCGCCTCGTCAAAATTCTGCAGCATCTTCCTGCGCCAGGATTCCTGAACCGGGTCTTCCATGGAGATCTCATACTTCTCCCGCACCTGCATCGGCATCTTCCCCTGGCAGAGGAACGTCCCCAGATACCTGCAGTCGTCCGGGATCCAGACGCGCACCTTCTGCTCGATGGACTTGTAATACGCATCGTCGCTCCCCATGCCGCACGTCCCAAAAAGGGCGACTTTCTTCCCATGCAGCTCCGAAAGCATGTCGATGACGGAGATCTCGCAAGTGCCGCGGTTCACCCAAAACCCGACAAAAAACAGGTCCGCGTCCTTGCCTCTGTACTCCTCTATGTCCTGCATATCCTTCGACATCCCCGGAAGCGCGCGGAAGATCTCCGTCGCCAGCTTTTTCGTATTCCCGGTCTTACTGGAATAAACTACCATATAATCCATGCTGCTCTCCCCTCTGTCGCATCGTTTCCGTTCCGCCTGCGGCAAAAAACCGCTCTTTCCATCCATTTTAACGGTTCTGACAGCAAATACAATTAACAAAACAGGAAGATTCTATAAAAAATTTATAAAGTCCCGGCAAGCTTTTTCACTTCCGCAAGCCAGGCCGCCGCGCTCGCGTCGCTCGGCATCCGCAGGTCCCCGCGCGGGGAAACGGCGACGGTCCCGACTTTCGGGCCGTCCGGCAGGCAGGAACGCTTGAACTGCTGGGCGAAGAAACGCCTCACGAACACTTCCAGCCACTTCAAGATCGTTTCTTTTCCGTACCTGCCCCCCTGCTCCGCCCCAAACGCATAGGACGCCAGCCGGAAGATCTTCCCCGGCCCAAAGCCGGAGCGCAGCATATGGTATAAGAAAAAGTCATGCAGCTCGTAAGGCCCCACGATATCCTCCGTCTTCTGGGAGATCTTCCCATCCTCCGGCGGCAGCAGCTCCGGGCTTACCGGGGTATCCAGCACGTCGAGGAGGATCTTCTCCAGCGCCTCGTCCCCGCAGGTATCCGCATAATACCGCACGAGATGGCGCACCAGCGTCTTGGGGACGGAAGCGTTGACGCCGTACATGGACATATGGTCGCCGTTGTAAGTCGCCCAGCCAAGCGCAAGCTCCGACATGTCCCCCGTGCCGATGACAAGCCCGCCCTCCTTGTTCGCGATGTCCATCAGCACCTGCGTCCGCTCGCGCGCCTGCCCGTTCTCATACGTCACGTCATGGTTCCGCTCTTCCTGCCCGATATCCCTAAAATGCACGCGCACCGCTTCCCGGATATCCACTTCCCGCAGCCTGGCCCCTATGCGGCGCACCAGCTCCACCGCGTTGCCGTACGTCCTGTCCGTCGTCCCGAACCCCGGCATGGTAACGGCGCAGATCCCCTGCCTGTCAAGCCCCAGCAGGTCAAACGCGCGGGCCGTCACCAGCAGCGCGAGCGTGGAGTCGAGGCCGCCGGAGATCCCGATCGCCACGCGGCTGCACCCGGTATGCTCCAGCCGCTTTTTCAGCCCCATGGACTGGATCGCCAAAATCTCCTCGCACCGCTTTTTGCGCTCTTCTTCCCGGCCCGGCACGAACGGCATCGGGTCGATGAAGCGCGTCAGCTTCGTCTCCTCTTTTTTTAAGTGGAACCGTATTTCCCGGTAATCCCCCGCCTGCCCGGCAAACGTGGACATCCTCCGCCGCTGCCCGTCCAGCCGCCCGACGTCCACCTCCCCGTACGCCGACTCATTTAGAAAACGCTTCGATTCCGCGAGCATCGCGCCGTTTTCCGCGATCATGTTGTGGGCGGAATAGACGACGTCCTGGGTCGATTCCCCATCGCCCGCGCTGGCGTAGACATAGCCGCAGACCAGCCTCGCCGACTGCCCCGTGACCAGGCTCTTGCGGTAATCGTCTTTCCCCGTCGCCTCGTCGCTCGCGGAAAGGTTCAAGATGAGGTTCGCCCCCGCCAGCGCGTGGGAAATGCTCGGCGGCGCGGGCGTCCATAAATCCTCGCAGATCTCCACGCCGATCTTGAGTCCCCTCACGCAGTCCGGGCAGAAAAGCAGGCGGCTCCCCATCGGCGCCCGCTTCCCGTCGGCAAGCCCGGCCTCGATCGGCTCTTCCATGCCCGGCGTAAAATAACGCGCTTCATAAAACTCATTGTAATTCGGGATATTTCGCTTCGGCACAAGCCCCAGGACGCTCCCGCCCGCCAAAACGGCGGCCACGTTGTACAGCCGCCCCTTCCAGGCAAACGGCAGCCCTACGGCCGCCATGAGGTTCTTCCCGTTCGTGGCGGCCGCGATCTCCAGCAGCGCCGCTTCCGCCTCCCGCAGGAGCGTCTCGGACAAAAACAGGTCGCCGCAGGTGTAGCCCGTCACGCACAGTTCCGGGAACGCCACGATCACTGCTTTTTCCCGCTCCGCCTCCGCTAATTTTTCCAAAATCGCCTTTTTATTATACGCCGGGTCGGCGACCCTGATCTTCGGGGTCAGCGCCGCCGCCTTGATAAATCCATCTTTCACTGGCTTCTCCTTCCGCTTTTGCAACGGGCGGGCGAACGGCCCGCCCCTACGATCCTGCCCGCAAGAGTCCCTGCAGGTCCTGGGGCGTGAAAATGTAATGCCTGCCGCAGAACTGGCAGTTCACCTCAATCGGCTCGCCCGCGTCTATCATCTCCTGCATATCTTTCCTGCCGATGCTCGCGACGGCGCGCGACACGCGTTCCCGCAAGCAGTCGCAGCGGTACTGCGCAGGCATCCGCTCCGTGATCTCTAAGTCAAACCCGTCCAGGACCTGCCTCAAGAGCATTTCCGGCGACATACCCTGCTCCAGCAGGCTCGTCACGGAGGCGACCTGCGCTACGTTCCGCTCCAGCCGCTCCACGGTCCCTTCCTCCGCGTATGGCATAAGCTGGACGATAAAGCCGCCCGCCTGCCTTACCGTGTTGTCCTTATTCATCAGCACGCCCAGCCCCACGGCCGAGGGAGTCTGTTCCGAGACGGCAAAATAATAGGTCAGGTCCTCCGCGATCTCAGACGTCTGCAGAGCGACCTGCCCCACGTACGGCTCTTTCATGCCCATATCCTTCACCACGCGCAGGATGCCGCTTCCCAGCGCGCCGCCCACGTCCAGCTTGCCTTTGGCGTTCGGGGGGCGCATGACGTCCGGCACGGCCGGATAGCCCTTTACGTTCCCGTGGCTGTCCGCCGTCACCGTCAGCCCCTTCGCCTGCCCGTCGCATTTGACCTGAAGGGTGAGCAGGTCCTTCTCCCCTTTCATCATCGCGCCCATCATCGCGCCGCCCGCCAAAAGCCGCCCCAGCGCCGCTGTGATCACCGGGCTGGTATTGTGGCATTTCCTGGCCTGCTCCGCCAAATCCCTCGCCGTCATGGCAAACGCCCGCACCTGCCCGCCTGCGGCAGTCGCCCTGACAATATGATCTTCCATTTCTTTCCTCTCCTGTTCCTGTTTCTTATCCGCGCCTCTTTTTCCCTGCTCCCGCGGCAGCCCGGCGCGCCTTATTCACTTCCCTTATCCGCGCCTCTTTTTCCCTGCTCCCGCGACAGCCCGAACGCGCCTCTTTTCCCGCGCTCCCGCGCGACAAACAGAATGCGCTCGCTGTCCTCCCGCGCAGGATTTCCCGCATAGCCGTCGTACGCCGCCAGAAATTCCATCCCGGCCTGCTCCAAAAGCTGCCTCACGCGCTCTTTTTCGTAGCCCCGCTGGAAATGCGTCTCCTCATATTTCCGGTACAGCGCGTCCCCTGGCGCGCCCGCCCCCTCTTCCCGCACAAAAAGCGTCAGGTCGTACTGGTTGACCTGCTCGTTTGCGTCGTAATAATTTTCCCAGATGAAGCTGGCCTCTTCCCGGTTCTCGCAAATGACCGTCTCGCCTAATACCTCCTGGTATTTGTATATGGCGTTCATGTCAAACAGGAAGATCCCGCCCGGATCGAGGTAATTGTTCGCCAGCTTAAAAACCGCCAGGAGGCTTTCTTCCTCCAACAGGTAATTCAGCGCGTCGCATACGCTCACGATGGCGCGCACCGTCCCGTACAGCTCAAATTCCCGCATATCCTGCTGCAAATATAAGATATCCCGGCCGCCTTCCCCGGCAAGCTGTTCCTCCCGCGCGATCCCAAGCATTTCCTCGGAACTGTCCACGCCGATCATGTCATACCCGGCTTCCGCCAAAAGGCGCGTCATCTTCCCCGTGCCGCAGCCTAAGTCAAGCACAAGCCCGTCGCGGATCCCGTATCCCTGGAGCAGGCTGACGATCCGCCCGCTCCACTCCCGGTACGGCACATTATCCATGAACATATCGTAAACCGCCGCAAGCCCGGCGTATGCCATCTGCCCGCCCATCAAAAGAGCCCTTTGAAAAATTCGATGACCGACCGGAAAAATTCCGCGATCTTGTCAAAAATGCTCCCGGAGTCCATACTGGAGATCTTGTCGTACAGATCCGCCGCCTGGCTCTTGATGGAATCTAAGTCCAGCCCCAGCCCGCCGATCTTCTGCATCAGCTCCGTGACCTGCGCGATCTCGCCCTCTGACAAGGACACGCCGAACTCCTCGCATCCGTCCTCGATCGCCTCCCGGATCTCCCCTTCGCTTTCCAGGCCTCTGTCCAGCACTTCCTGCTTCAGATAAGCGATCAGCTCTTCCGCCTTCTCGGAATCCCCGACGGACTCCGCGATGTCGCCCGTTAAAACAAGCTCGTTTAACGCCGTGTCCATGCTGTCTTCCGTCACTTCCTCCCCGGTCATCACGGAATACGCTTTCATCACGCCCACTAAGGCCGCCGTCCCGGAAATCGGGAAAGGCCCCGCCACGATGATGTCCGCGTCGGCCAGCCCAGCCGTGACCAGGGCGTTTTTATACATCCCGATCGTGCAGTAAGAGATATTCTTCGTCGTGATGTTGATTCCATGCCCTTCCTCCCGCTTTACCACCAGCACGGAGGAAAGCGAGCGCGTCCCGATCTTGTCAGCCGACACGTACTCCCCGAGATATTCGTGTTCTTCCTCGTTCGTGATATAGATCACGTCATAATCCGACAGTTCCGCCGGGTCGATCCCCAGAAGCTCCAGCACCTCCGCCTGCTGTTCCGGCGTCAGGTTCGCCCCCAGCGCAAGATACGGCTTATCCTCCTTCGTGATCGGCTCGGTCACTTCCCCTTCCTGGTTCAGAGGGTCGCTCCCGCCCGCTCCTTCCGACGTCTCGCCCGTCTCGTCCTGGGCTTCGCCGCCCGCCGTCCCGTCAGACGTCTCGCCTGTCTCATCCTGGGCTTCGCCGCCCGCCATCCCGTCAAACGTCTCGTCCGTCCCGTCAGACGTTTCGCCCGTCTCATCCGGCGCCTCGCCGTCCGCTCCTTCCGTTATCTCGTCATACGTTTTCCCCGTCTCGTCCATCCCCGCCGCAAACGCCGCGGACGGGGCCGCAAAGGCCATGGCTCCGGCAAGCAGCAGGCAAAGCAATTGTCTCCTTCTCATGATTCCCTCCTTTCCATCCGCGCCTGTATCCAGGCGTAAATGTCCTGATAAACAGTTTCCCTGTCAATTTCATTTAAGATCTCGTGGCGGTCTCCCGGATACAGCTTCATGCTGATATCCCGGATCCCCGCTTCCCTGTAACACGCATAGGCCTCTTCCACGCCCTTGCCGTAATTCCCGACCGGGTCTTCCACGCCCGACAAAAAGATCATCGGCAGATCCTTCGGGATCGCCTGGATCTTTTCCTTCCGGTTCACGTCGCGGACCGTCTGGAAGAGGTTGTAAAACCCGTTCAGCGTAAAGCAGAACTGGCATTTCGGGTCGTTCTCATATTTCTTCGCGATCTCCACGTCTTTCGTCACCCAGGAATCCGCCCATTCTTCCTGCCCTTCGCTTTTTACCTTCTCGCTGCCCCCGGAAAAGATCAAGTCGTTCACGAACTTGCTCTGATGCTTCCAGCCCTGGAACGCCGCCAGGATCCTGCATAAAACCTTCCCGACCCGCATCAGGGAATCCGGCTGCGTCCCCGTTCCCAAAATGAGCGCGCCCGCAAGCCCGTCCCCGTATTTCGCCAGATATTTCCGGAGCAGGAACGACCCCATGCTATGTCCAAGGATGAAATACGGCGCGCCCGGATGCTCCTGCTGCGCGATTACCCGCACCTGCTGCATATCCTCCACCAAAATGTCGCTTCCGTTCTTGCGGGCGAAATAGCCGTAATATTTCTCAGAACGGATGGATTCGCCATGCCCCAGGTGGTCATGCCCTACCGTCAAAAAGCCCCTCTGCGCCATGAACCCGGCAAATTCCCCGTACCGCTCGATATGTTCCACCATCCCGTGGCTGATCTGCAAGATCCCTTTCACCTCGCCGCCTTCCGGCTTCCAGCGGACCGCGTGGATCTCCGTTCTCTGGTCCGCCGACAAAAAACCAAATGCTTGACGTTCCATCCTATCGTCTCCCTTACCCTGTTCTCCTGCCTATTTCCTGCCCGCCCGGCGCGCTGACACTGGCCGCCTCACGGCTTTTTCTCTTCCATGCCGCGCCCGGCCTTCCCAATCTCAAGCCGCTGCCCTGCGGCTTCTGCCCGCCCGGCGCGCTGACACTGGCCGCCTCATGGCTTTTTCTCTTCCATGCCGCGCCCGGCCTTCCCCAGCCAGTCTGCGGCCTCTTCCGCTTTCCGCTGCAGCCGCCCGATCTCTTCTTCCTGGGCGTCCAAGCCTTTTTCGACCTGCCCGGCGGCCTCGGCCGCTTCCTCCAAAGGCTTCGCGAGGCCGTCCTGCCCTAAGAACGCCTGCTCCATCTCGCCCGCCAGCTCCCGCATCTTCACGGACAGGCCCTGGACGTCCGCCTCTTCCAGCTTCGCGACGTTCTCGCCCAGCTCCCCGGCCGTCCGTTCCATGCGCGCGTTCTGGCCTTTTAAAAGGCGCGTCAGGTGCGCGACCTGCTCCTCGGCGTCTTCCAGCATCGCGGTAAGGCGCCCCATTTTCTCATCCAAAGCCGCCGCCGCCTGACAGTACTGGCCGGACAGCCCGCGGACTTCTTCCGCCGCCTCCACGAACTTGCGCCCGCCTTCCCCAAGCCTTCCCGCCTCGATCGCGGCGTTTAGGGAAAGCATCTCCATCTGTTTTCCAAAGCCGGACATCTGCCCCGCCTGCTTCTTCATTTCCTCAATTTCCCGGGACATCTCCTCCGCCGCCGGATGGACGATCTCCAGTGGGGAAATGAATTTTTCCGACTGCCCGATCATTTCGAGGAAATCCTCATGCTGCCCCTGGATGCGCGCGACGGCCCTCCGGCAGTTCCCCGCCGTGCGTTCCGCCTCTTTTTCCAGCCGCCCCGCCTGCTTCTTTATGTCCTTCGTCTTTTCCTTCCGCTGCTTTTCCTGCTCGATGGCCTCCTCGATGGCTTCCCTGGCCTTCACGGAATGCTCCGCCAGCTTCTCCCTGCCGGACTCCATCTGCCTATAGCCCGCCCGGGCGTCGTCCCACGCCTTCCGCATCCGGTCCGACACCTGCGAAAAGCCCCTGGAATATTTTTCCACCATATTCTGCTTAAAAGACAATTCCTGCTCGATTTCCTGCTCTTTCTCTTCTAACTTCCTGCTTGAGACAAACATGCCCTTCCTCCTTCCACAGCCCTTCGCCCTGCGCCCCGCGACTGCCCGTTTTCAGCGGTAATGCTTCACGATCACCTGCCGTGTAAGTCAATCCAAGCCACGTCGGTATCATGGCGTTTTCAGCGGTAATGCTTCACGATCACCTGCAGGCTTTCCCTGCCGTTGTACGCGTGGATCTCCGGGTAATAGGCGAAGGAGACGCAGATCCCGTTCTCCCGCCCCTCCAGCGCGCGCCCTACCTCCTGCTCGCCGAACTTTTCCCGCAGAAAATCCAAAAAATCCTCCACCTGCCCGAAATAGACGGCTTCCATCGCCGTCCCGCCCCGGCTTAGCGTCTGCATCCTGCATACGTTGCGGTTCCTTCCTAAGATCCGCATGGACAAGATCCGGATGCCCTTGTCCGCGAACAGGGGCTTCTCGTTCCCCTTCCCGAACGGTTCGAGCCGCCCAAGCTCTTCGACCAGCGGCTTGGAAATGTAATCGAGCGGCATCGGCACGTCTATGACGATCTTCCCCTGCAGGTCTTCTTCCGTCAGGGCCGTGTTTTCATTCAATCTTTGCCGGAACAGCTCCACGTTTTCTTCCGGGAGCGACAGCCCGGCCGCCATCGGATGCCCGCCGAACTTCGTAAACAGCTCCTTGCATTTCGTCATTTCCTCATACATGGAATACTGCTCGATGGAACGGCCGGAGCCTTTTACGCCGTCCTCGCCCCTGGTCAAAATAAAGACCGGGCGGTGACACTGCTCCCGGACGCGCCCCGCAATGATCCCGGCAATGCTCTCATGGCAATCCGGCAGGTAGACGACCAGCACCTTGTCCTCTTTTAAGTCCGTCCGCTCAATCATCTCAAGGGCCTTGGCGACGCCTTTTTCCGTCATTTCCTTCCGGCTCATGTTCAGATCGTACAGATCCCCGGCATATGCGGCCGCTTCCTTCTCGTCCTTCGACAGCAGAAGCTCCAGCGCGCGTTTCGCCGTATCCAGGCGGCCGCTCGCATTGATGCACGGGCCAAGCACGAACCCGATCTGGTACGCCCGGATCTCTCCTGGCGCGATCTGGTTGCGCGCGGCAAGCGCGCGCATCCCGCGATTCTTCGTCTGGTTCAAGGCCTTTAGCCCTTCCCGCACCAGCGTGCGGTTTTCCCCCACCAGATCCATGACGTCCCCGACCGTGGCAAAAGCCGCGTTTTCCAGATAAGCGAGCGCCTCTTCCGCCGCGAAGCCCAGCTCCTCATACAGAACCTGCACCAGCTTGAACGCCACCGCCGCGCCGCAGAGTTTCTTGAACGGATAGGGGCAGCCCGGCTGCTTGGGATTCACGATGGCGTCCGCCTCCGGAAGGCAGTACCGCCGCTCCCCGTCCTCTGTCTCCTCATAAGGAACCTCGTGGTGATCCGTGACGACGACGTCCATTCCCAGCTCTTTCGCCAGGGCAATTTCCGCGATCGCCGCAATGCCGTTGTCGCACGTCAGGATCGTGTCCACCCCATCCGCCTTTGCAGCGCGGACAAGACGGGCGTTGATCCCATATCCGTCGGCGATCCGGTCCGGAATCGTATAATCCACATCCGCCCCGCAGCACCGCAGCGCGGAATACAAAATATAGGTCGACTGTATCCCGTCAATATCATAATCCCCTAAAATACGGATTTTTTTCCCGCATTCCATCTTTTCCCTCAAAATAGAAACCGCGCGCGCCATGCCTTTCATTTCCCTTGGGTCGTGCAGATCTGCAAGCGTCCCGTGCAGGTACTCCCCGATCGCTTCCTCCCCGACGACCTCCCGGTTCCTTATGACGCGCGCCGTCACCTGATCTATCCCGAACTTCTCCGCGATGGCCTTGAAATCTGCCTTTTTCGCGGATACAACCCATTTTTCCATCGTTCCTTTTCTCCACCTTTTCTCTTGCCGCAGGGCGTCTCCTCCCCTATGTCCCGCGCGCTCCAAGCCCTTCTTTCACAGAAAAAACAAACGTCAAATTTGCGGTTGTACGCGCTCACTGCCCGCGCCCCAAGACCGTATTCTGCAACAAAAACCTGGAAGGCTAAACGGTTTCGTATTCCACGCTCTGCAAGATCAGCCCTTTCGCCGGAAGCGCCGGGCCTGCTTCCCCCTTTGCGCCCGATTCCAGGATGCGGGCGATCTCCTGCGGCTGCATCTTTCCCAGCCCGACCTCCGCAAGCGTGCCTGCGAGGATGCGCACCATCTGTGGAAGGAAACCGTCCCCCGTGACCGTCACGTCTACCTCGTCTCCGTCCCGCTCGACCTCGATCCGGAATATAGTACGCACCGTAGTCTTTTTCTTGGAAGAATTCCTGCAAAATCCAGCAAAATCATGCGTTCCCTCCAGATATCCCGCGCCTTCGCGCATGGCCCGCAAATCCAGCTTCTGCGGGATCGCGTGCATCCACCTACGCCCAAACACATTCGGCCCGCCGCTGTTAAAGATCCGGTAGCAATACGTCTTCCTCACGGCGGACAGCCGCGCATGGAAACGCTCCGGCGC
Organism: uncultured Lachnospiraceae bacterium; assembly: GCA_947626795.1. GTDB lineage: Bacteria > Bacillota > Clostridia > Lachnospirales > Lachnospiraceae > Petralouisia. The sequence continues at coordinate 1,868 of CANQTH010000067.1, read as the reverse complement.
CTTTTCCAAGCGCAGGATCCCGATGTCCTCCGGCAGGTACCGATTGGCATATTCTTGGATCTCGCGATCTTCCATCTCCACGGAAAGACGCACGTTCGCCACTTGCCCTGCGGCGTGCGCGCCCGCATCGGTGCGCCCGGAACCCTGCACCTCCACCGCTTCCCCCTCCAGCTTGGAAAAAACGCCGTTCAGCTTCCCCTGGATGGTCGCGTCCGTATTTTTCTGGCTCTGCCAGCCATGGTAACGCGTGCCGTCGTATTCGACCCACATCTTATAATTCTGCTTCATCCCATGCCCTCCGCGCCTCGGGCCGCCCCGGCGGAATGCGCCGCCGAAAACGGCCGCGCCCGCTTCCTTCCTGCCAGGCCCTTTTTTCTGATCTTTTATACTATAGCACATTCCCCCTCCGCCTGTAAATCTTTGGAAAATTTTTTTTGCGCCCGCTAAAACAAAAAATTCTCGATCGTTATTTCAGCGGCATAAAATTTCCCGTCCGCCCGATATCCCTTAATATCGATATTCCTGTCGATCTCGAGATCCTCTTTCGCGGCCTCTCGGATCTCGACTTTATCCCCGTTCACGTCATAGATATCTTTCCACGCGTAGTTTGTGTTTTCCGTCAGATATACGGTTTGAGCGTCAGGCTCTTCCAGATTGATGCTCGCAACGCCTTTTCCGTTCCCAAGATCTTCTTCCTTCACCCTGTTTATGACGACGCCGGAATCCAGCAATTCCATGATCATGCCGTACATGGCGAACGCTTCCTCGGACCCCGCCTTGTTCCCCTCTGCTTTATCCGCTTTCGCCTCGTCCGTTTGCGCCGCATCTGTTTCCGCTTCATTCACTTCCGTTCCATCCGCTTCCGCTTCATCCGCCTCGTCCGTTTTCGCCGCATCTGTTTCCGCTTCATCCGCCTCGTCCGTTTTCACCGCATCTGTTTCCGCTTCATTCACTTCCGCTCCATCCGTTTCCGCCGCATCCGTTTGCGCCTCGTCTGCTTCGGAATCAAACCCGTCTTGCCCGCCTTCCGAAATGACGCCGACCTGCCCGTCACTCGCCCATTCGCCTGGCTGAACGCTGCCTTCCGCCGACAGCCCGCCCTGGCTTCCCGGATCGGGAATTCCAAACATGAGGCCAAAATAAGCGACGGCTACATATCCCGCCGCCAAAAAACCGATCGCCGACAGCCCGATCGTCGCCGCATACCTTCGCGCCAATTTTTTATCCGTCCTTCGCTCTATCCCCCGGAAAAACAAAAAACCTGCCAGCGCGCCTGACAAATTCAGCAGGACATCGTCTACGTCCGCGCTGCCCAAATACAAAACATACTGCAAAACTTCAAAGGAAACGCTGACAAGAAACGCCAGGGATGCGACCCGCTTCCAATCGCGGCATTTTTTATGCAGCAGCGGAAGGAAATACCCAAGCGGCGCGAACACCAATATATTTCCAACAAGATTGTCAAAGCTCCTGGAAAAATAGCCGTCCAGCATCAATTTCGCGAACTCCAAGATCGATCGGAACGGCACGATATTATAAGAGCGGAAACCCGACAGCCCGCCCGCAAGGATTCCATGCAAAGTAGCCGCGAATCCCCGGTATTTAAACAATATGATCTTTGTCAAAAAAAGAAGATAAAGAACAAAGATCACCCTGCAGCAATTTTTCAAACATCTTTCTTTCCGATCGCTCATACGCCCACGCTCCTTTTTTCCTGTATTCCTATCCAAATCCCAACTTGCGTTTCCAGCCGCGACTATATTTTATGACGTCCCCGCCGATCTTTCCTAAATTTTGAGGCATCATCAGTTTGTGTGAAACATATATGCCTGCCTCATGGCATATAGTTCATCTTATTCTGCCTTGAT
>CANQTH010000066.1 GCA_947626795.1 uncultured Lachnospiraceae bacterium | reverse complement strand
GATGCGAAGATTCAGCCCAGGACTTTGCGCTTGCCGCAAAGCCCGTAAGGATACGAAGATTCAGCCAAGAGGGAATCCGCCCCTGCCAAAAGCAGTCTGGAATGGGCGGATTCCGTAACAGAGAAGCCGTAGGCTGAACTGTTACACGGACAGCACAGAAGGAAGAAGCGGCAGCCCCATAGATGCGGGGCTGCTTCTTAATCTTATGCGGCCGGAAAAGCCATGTGATCGGAAAGGCCATGCGGTTGGAAAGGTCATGCGAGGAGATACCATGCGGCCGGAAAAGCTATGCGATCGAAAAGACCATGCGGTCGGAAAAACCATGCGGTTGGAAAGGTCACGCGAGGAGAAACCATGCGGCCGGAAAGGACGGGAGGCGTTGACGGATGGAGAAGAAGAGGCGGTACCAGGCGGCAGCCCTGGCGTTGATCGCCGTCCTATTGGCGGGCGCGGCAGCCCTGTGGGAGAACGGGAGCGGGCCGAAGCGGTACGAAGGGAGTTTTTTCGGCTGCTTTGACACCGTGACGTCGATCACCGGATACGCAAAGAGCGAGGAGGAATTTTCCAGGCAGTTCAAGCTGCTGCGGGAGAAGCTGGAGCATTATCACAAGCTGTTCGATATTTACCACACGTACCCGGGTCTTGCGAACCTCAAGACGGTCAACGACGCGGCGGGAAAAGAGAAGGTGGCCGTGGACGGGGAGATCCTGGAGCTTTTGAGCCTTGGGAAGGAAATCTGCCGGAAGACGGGCGGCCAGTCCAACATAGCTTACGGCAGCGTTTTGGAAGTGTGGCACGAATACCGGGAAGCCGGGACGCAGGATGCGGAGCATGCGAAGCTCCCGCCCAGAAGCCTGATCGAGGAGCGGGCGCGGCATACGGACATTGAGAAGCTGCAGATCGACCGGGACGCGTCCACGGTATACCTGGAGGATCCGGAGATGTCTTTGGACGTCGGCAGCATCGGGAAAGGCTACGCCGTGCAGCGGCTTGCGGAATATGCGCGGGAGATCGGGATGGAGCATGCGCTGATCAGCGTGGGCGGGAACGTCTGCGCCGTGGGCGGCAGAGAGGACGGGACGCCCTGGCGCGTGGGCGTGGAAGACCCGGATACGGAGAGCGGCCAGGGGTACGTGGCGGCTGTGGATCTCGCGGACGCGTCCCTTGTGACGAGCGGGGATTACCAGCGCTACTATGAAGTCGATGGAAAACGGTACTGCCACATCATAGACCCGGACACGGGGATGCCTGCGGGGCAGTTTCCCTCAGTGTCCGTCCTTGCGGGCGATTCCGGCATGGCGGACGCGCTCTCGACGGCCCTGTTCAATATGAGCCTGGAAGAGGGGATGGATTTTGTGGAGAGCCTGCCGGACGCAGAGGCGATGTGGGTGTTACGGGATGGGAGGATCCGCTGTTCGAGCGGATTTGCGGCATATGAAGAAAAATGACGTGATCCTGGCGGCTGCGTTCCTTGCGCTCGCTCTGGCGGCGTACGGGGCGGTCGCCTTGTATTCGGCTTCCGGCGAAAAAGGCGGGGAAGCGGTCGTCTTTTTGGATGGCGAGGAATATGGGAGGTACCCATTGGAAAAGGACGCGACTGTGGAGGTCAGTCTCCCGGACGGGAGGCGCAACGTCTTGAAGATCGCGGACGGAAAGGCGGACATGACGGAAGCTACCTGCCCGGACAAGATCTGCGTCAACCACAGGCCGATCGGGAAAACAGGGGAAAGCCTGATCTGCCTGCCCAACCGCGTCGTGGTGGAGATCCAGGGCGGGGAAGGCATGGAAGTGGACGGAAGCACGCATTAAGCGGGCGGCCGTCTTTTTGAAAAAGGGAAGCCGGATTCCCACTCGGCAAAATTTACACATTCTTACGGATTTTGCAGCAAGTGCAAAGTCCTGGGATGAACTGTTACGAAATGAGGGCTTGTATGGGAAAATTGCTGGCATATTTAAAAGAATATAAGAAGGAATGCGTCCTGGCTCCCTTATTTAAGATGCTGGAAGCGTCTTTCGAGCTGGCCGTCCCCCTGGTCGTCTCCGCGATGATCGACGTGGGGATTGCCCAAAAAGACGGCGGCTATCTGCTGCGGATGGGCCTTTTGATGACGCTGCTGGGCGTGGTCGGGCTGGCGTCCGCCGTGACCGCCCAGTATTATGCGGCAAAGGCGTCTGTCGGATTTGGGACGAAGCTGCGCCATCAGTTGTTCGCACATATCCAGTCGTATTCTTTTTCGGAGCTTGACAAGGTGGGGACGGCGACGCTGATCACAAGGATGACGAGCGACATCAACCAGGTGCAGTCCGGGGCCAATCTGACGCTGCGCCTGCTCTTGCGCTCCCCGTTTATCGTGTTCGGCGCGATGGTGATGGCGTTTACCGTGGACAGGAAGGCCGCGCTTGTCTTTGCCGTGGCGATCCCGCTGCTTTTTGCCGTGGTCTTCGGCGTGATGGCCGCGAGCATCCCGCTTTACCGGAAGACGCAGGAGCGGCTGGATGCCGCGCTTGTGATCGTGCGGGAGAACCTCGCCGGGGCACGCGTGATCCGCGCCTTTCATAAGGAAGAGGAAGAAAAAGGGCGGTTCGGGGAGAAGCTGGAGGGGCTGGCCGCTTTGCAGATCCGTGTGGGGAAGATCAGCGCGGCCTTGAACCCGCTTACTTACGTGATCATCAATATGGCGACCGTCGCGCTCTTGTACATTGGGGCGGTGCGGGTGGAGATCGGCGCGCTGGCCCAGGGGGAGGTCGTCGCCCTGGTGAATTATATGTCCCAGATCTTGGTGGAGCTGATCAAGCTTGCCAACCTGATCGTCACGGTCACGAAGGCAGTCGCGTGTGGGAACCGGGTGCAGGCCGTTTTGGAGATCGAGAGCGGAATGCCAAAAGAGACGGCGGGCGCGAAAGCGCCGGACGAGGGGAGCAATACGAAAGAGCCGGGCGAGGGGAGCGCCGCGAAAGCGTCAGGCGAAGGGAACGATACGGAAGCGCCGGGCGAGGGGAGCGCCGCGGAAGGCGTCCCGATGGTACAGTTTTCTAAGGTGGGGCTGACGTATCCGGGAGCGGGCGCGGAAAGCCTCTCGGACGTCGATTTTGCAGTGATGGAAGGGGAAACGGTGGGCGTGATCGGCGGCACGGGCTCCGGCAAGACGTCCCTTGTCCATCTGATCCCCCGTTTTTACGACGCCACGCGGGGAAAAGTCCTTGTGAAAGGGAAAGACGTGCGGGAATATCCGCTGGAGGAGCTGCGCGGATGCGTGGGGATCGTCATGCAAAAGGCAGTTCTCTTTCAGGGGACGATACGCGAGAATCTCTGCTGGGGCAAGCCGGACGCGACCGACGCGGAATTGTGGGAGGCGTTGGAGATCGCGCAGGCGCGGGACGTCGTCGAGGCGAAAGAAGGGAAGCTGGACGCGCCTGTGGAGCAGGGCGGGAAGAATTTTTCCGGCGGGCAGAGGCAGAGGCTCACGATCGCGCGGGCGTTGGCGCGCAAGCCGCAGATCCTGATCCTGGACGACAGCGCGTCCGCCTTGGATTACGCGACCGACGCAAGGCTGCGCAGGGCCATCCGGGAGATGGGCGGCAGGACGACGGTTTTCCTTGTGTCCCAGAGGGCGTCCACCGTCCGGCACGCGGATAAGATCGTCGTGCTGGACGACGGGAAGGTCGTGGGGATCGGGAAGCATGAGGAGCTTCTTTCCTCCTGCGGGACGTACCGGGAAATCTATGAGTCGCAGACGGAAGGCTGAACGGTTACGGATATTGATATGGAAAGGCGGCAGGGGCATGGCCCGCAGGAAGGAGGACGTTGTGCCGGAAGAAAGCAGGAAAAAGCAGCAGATGCAGACGATCAAAAAAGTCTTGGGAAGGATCCGGCGGTATCGGGCCTATTTGGCGCTGTCGCTGTTCTTTGCCGCGGCCACAGTCGCGTCGACGCTTTATGTCCCGGCGCTGATGGGAAAAGCCATCGACCAGATCCTTGCGCCCGGACGGGTGGGATTTCCCGTTATCGTTAGGATCTTATGGAAGATCGGGCTGATCGTGTGCGGGACGGCGGCCGCGCAATGGCTGATGGGCGTGTGCAACAATAAGGTCGCGTACGAGGTCGTGCGGGATATCCGGAAGGACGCGTTTGCGAAGTTAGAGGATCTTCCGCTGAAATTCATAGACAGCCATTCCCATGGGGAGCTTGTCAGCCGCATCATCGCCGACGCGGATCAATTCGCGGACGGGCTTCTCATGGGTTTTTCCCAGTTGTTCACAGGGCTGGCCACGATCGCGGGGACGCTGTTTTTCATGGCTTCCATCCATTGGAAGATCGCGCTGGTGGTCGTGCTGGTCACGCCGCTGTCCCTGTTCGTGGCGTCTTATGTCGCCAGGCACACATTTTCGATGTTCCTGCTCCAATCGGAGGCGCGTGGGGAGCAGACCGCGTTCATTCATGAGATGGTCGGGAACCAGAAGGTCGTTCAGGCGTTTTCTAAGGAGAGGGATATGCTGGAACGGTTTGACGAGATCAACGAAAGGCTGAAGGAGGCTTCGCTGCGGGCGACGTTTTATTCCTCGCTCACCAATCCAAGCACGCGTTTCATCAACAGCCTGGCTTATGCCGGGGTCGGCTTGGCGGGCGCGTTTCTTGCGATGGGCGGCGGGATCACGGTGGGGCAGTTGTCCTGCTTTTTGAGCTACGCCAACCAGTACGCGAAGCCGTTCCAGGAGATTTCCGGCGTGGTGACGGAGCTGCAGAACGCGCTCGCGTGCGCGAAGCGGGTGTTTGACTTGATCGAAGAAGAGCCGCAGGAACCGGAGCCGCAGGGCGCGGAAGCCTTAGAAGGGGTGGCGGGGCGCGTGGATCTGGAGCGGGTGTATTTTTCCTATGCGCCTGGGAAAAAGCTGATCGAGGACCTGAACCTTTCGGTGAGGCCGGGGCAGCGCGTCGCTATCGTGGGGCCGACCGGATGCGGGAAGACGACGGTCATCAACCTGCTGATGCGCTTTTATGACGTGGACAGCGGGAGCATCCGGGTGGACGGCAGGGATATCCGCGGCGTCACGCGGGGCAGCCTGCGGCGGAGCTACGGGATGGTGCTGCAGGAGACCTGGCTGAAGGCTGGGACGGTCCGGGAAAACATCGCGATGGGCAAGCCGGACGCTTCGGAAGAGGAAATCATGGAGGCAGCGAAAGCCGCGCACGCGCACAGCTTCATCAAGCGGCTGCCGCAAGGGTACGGCACGGCGGTCGGGGAGGAAGGGGGCAGCCTGTCCGAGGGGCAGAAACAGCTTTTGTGCATTGCAAGGGCCATGCTCTGCCTGCCGCCGATGCTGATCTTAGACGAGGCGACGTCGTCTATTGACACTCGCACGGAGCGGAAAATACAAGACGCGTTCGCGAAGATGATGGAGGGGCGCACCAGCTTCATCGTGGCGCACCGCCTTTCCACGATCCAGAACGCGGACGTGATCCTGGTGATGAAAGACGGGAAGGTCGTCGAGCAGGGCAGCCATACGGCGCTGCTTCGCCAGGGCGGGCTTTACGCGGAACTGTATGGCAGCCAGTTCGCGCCGTAGGGGGCGGGTTTTACGCGGAACTGTACGGCAGCCAGTTCGCGCCGTAGGGGCGGGCAGTCGGCTCTTTGCTGAAGGCAAACTTGAAACGATCCGGGAAGAGGACAACCTGGCTTGTGGGATACGGCCCGGGCCGCGTGGAGCCTTTGGGATCCGGTTTTTGGGCCACGGTCCGGGCCGTGCGGAGTCTTTGGAATCCGGTTTTTAGGCCACGGTCCGGGCCGTGCGGAGTCTGTGAAATCCGGTTTGTGGGCCACGGCCGGGCCGTGCGGCAGCACAGAAAGGAAAAAAGAGCATGAAGAACCGAGCTTATGATTTTGATCTTGTAACGGACCGCCGGAACACGCATTCCCTGAAATGGGACGTTGCGGACGGTGAGCTGCCCATGTGGGTGGCGGATATGGATTTTCCGACGGCGCCGGAGATACGGGCCGCGATAAAAGAAAGGGCGGAACACGGCGTGTTCGGCTATTCCGTGATCCCCGGATCGTGGCATGACGCTTACCGGGCATGGTGGGAGGAAAGGCATCATTTCAAGATCGACCGCGCGTGGCTGATCTTTTGCACAGGCGTGGTTCCGGCGATTTCGAGCGTCGTCCGGAAATTGACCACGCCCGCTGAGAAAGTCCTGATCCAGACGCCTGTCTACAATATTTTTTTCAATTCCATCCTCAACAACGGGAGGCAGGTTGTGGAGAGCGAGCTGCGGTATGCGGGCGGCGGATATGAGATCGACTTTGCGGATCTGGAACAAAAGCTCGCCGACCCGCAGGTTTCGCTGATGATATTATGCAACCCGCATAACCCCATCGGGAAGATATGGGATCGGGAGACGCTCGCGCGGATCGGGGCGCTTTGCAGGAAGCATCACGTCGTGGTCTTGTCCGACGAGATCCACTGCGACCTGACGGATCCGGGGGCGGAATACGTCCCGTTTGCCAGCGTTTCCGAGGATTGCCGGGAAAACAGCATTACCTGCGTCGCGCCGACGAAGGCTTTTAATCTGGCGGGGATCCAGACGGCGGCGGTCGTGGCGCCGGATCCGACGCTGCGCCATAAGGTATGGCGCGGACTGAACACGGATGAGGTGGCCGAGCCAAATTCCTTTGCCGTCGAGGCCGCTGTCGCCGCATTCACGAAAGGCGCGCCGTGGCTCGACGAATTGCGGTCGTATTTATTTCAGAATAAAAAAGCCGCGGCGGGCTACATCCAGAAAAATATGCCAAGGCTGCACGTCGTTCCCTCCCAGGCCACGTATCTCATGTGGCTGGATTGCAGCAGGCAGATCGGGTCTGCAGACGCCGACGAGGCGGCCTTATTTATCCGCGAGGAGACGGGCTTGGTCGTCTCAAGCGGGAAGCAGTACGGGCGGGGCGGCGAGAAGTTCCTCCGCATGAACGTCGCCTGTCCGCGCGCCCTGCTGGAAGACGGGCTTTCGCGCCTGCGGGAGGGGCTGCAGAGGTATGCGGAGCGGGAAAAGAGAGTCCCCGAAAGAATGTAAGGCGGATGCATGAATAGGGCAGCCATTCAGCTTAAGGGTTTTGCGCTTGCCGAAAAGCCCGCGGGGGCGCGAAGATCCAGCCAAAGAGGAATCGCCCCCGGCGCATGAAAAGTCTGTCATAACCGCCCAAGATCCCTCATACATTATACAAAACAGTGTACGAGGGGTTTTCGTTGAAGGGATACATAGAAGAGCGGGCGGTCAGCATCGCGAATTATATCATCGAGGAAAATGCGACGGTCCGTCAGACGGCAAAAAAATTTGGGATCAGCAAAAGCACGGTGCATAAGGACGTGACCGAGCGCCTGATGCAGATCAACCCGGCGCTGGCCGGCCGCGCGCGGAAGGTCTTGGACGTCAACAAGTCCGAGCGGCACATCCGGGGCGGCATGGCGACCAAGGAAAAGTACCTCCACCAGAGAGGCGTCCAATAAGGAGGACAAAAAAAATCAATAAAACTGATAAAAATTATCACTATACAACGAAAAAAATCTATGGTAAGATAAAACCCGTCAAAAGCGAAGAAGAGGAATAGTAGCTGCGTGAGGAACTCACAGAGAGCCATTGGCGGTGGAAAATGGCAGGGACGGCGCAGCGAACTGGCCTTGGAGCTTCCGGCTGAAGGGACGCCGCGCCAGCGGGCGGGCGGCCGCCGACGGCCAAGAGCGGCGGCATGGCCGCATCTGGCGGACGCGGGCCTGGTAGGCTAGGACGGGTTCTCCCGTTACAGGGATAGGCATGGTCGTGCCGACGAGTGCATGTGCATACATGAAATAGAGTGGTACCGCGCAAGGTAATGATATCTTTCGTCTCTATGTTCCCGGAAGGGATAGTAGGAATGGAAGATATTTTTCTGTTTTATCATTTTATGGAGGATGGGAGAATGAAGAATTTTGAAAAATACCAAAGGCAGTATTTCATGCCGCCGGAAGTCACGTACGACTGGGTGAAGAAAGAATACGTCACGGCGCCGCCGATCTGGTGCAGCGTGGATCTGCGCGACGGCAACCAGGCGCTGATCGAGCCGATGAGCCTGGAGGAAAAGCTGGAATTTTTCCAACTGCTCGTGAACGTCGGGTTCAAGGAGATCGAGGTGGGCTTCCCGGCGGCGTCGGAAACAGAGTACAATTTCATGCGCGCGCTGATTGAGCGGGACATGATCCCGGACGACGTGACGGTGCAGGTCTTGACGCAGGCCAGGGAGCATATCATCCGCAAGACGTTCGAGGCGGTGGAAGGCGCGCCCCATGCCGTGGTGCATCTTTATAATTCCACGTCGCTCGCGCAGCGGGAGCAGGTCTTTAAGAAGAGCAAAGAGGAGATCAAGCAGATCGCCGTCGACGGGGCGAAGCTCCTAAAGGAGCTGGCGGAAGAGACGGAAGGGAACTTCACGTTTGAATACAGCCCGGAGAGCTTCTCGGGGACGGAAGTGGATTATGCGCTCGAAGTCTGCAACGCGGTGCTGGACGTATGGCGCCCCACGCCGGAGAAAAAAGCCATCATCAACCTCCCGACGACGGTCGAGAACGCGCTGCCCCATATTTTCGCGGGACAGGTGGAATACATGAGCAAGCATATGAAGTACCGGGAAAGCGTCGTGCTGTCCCTGCATCCGCACAATGACCGAGGCGTCGGCGTCTGCGACGCGGAATTTGGGATCCTCGCGGGGGCGGACCGGATCGAGGGGACGCTTTTTGGGAACGGGGAGCGCACAGGGAACGTGGACATCGTGACGCTTGCCATGAATATGTTTTCCCATGGGGTCGACCCGAAGTTGGACTTTAGCGATATGCCCAGGATCGCGGAGACGTACGAGCGATGCACCAGGATGAAAGTCTCGCCCAGGCAGCCGTACGCCGGGGAGCTTGTGTTCACGGCGTTCTCCGGCTCGCACCAGGACGCGATCGCCAAGGGGATGGCCTGCCGGGAGGCCGACCCGGACGGGAAATGGACGGTTCCTTACCTGCCGATCGACCCGAAGGACGTGGGACGCACGTACGATTCGGACGTGATCCGCATCAACAGCCAGTCCGGGAAGGGCGGCGTAAGCTATATCCTGAAGCAGAATTACGGCATTACCGTCCCGGACAAGATGAAGGAAGAGGTCGGCTATCTGGTCAAGGGCGTGTCCGACCGCCAGCATATGGAGCTGTCGCCGGAGTTAGTCTACCAGGTGTTCGAGGAGAATTATGTGAGCAATATGCCGCATTTTCAGATACCGGAGTGCCACTTTAAGCAGAAAAACGGGATCGTGGCGGAAGCGTCCATTTCGCACAAGGGGCAGGTCCGCCGGGTGACGGGCAATGGGAACGGGCGCTTAGACGCGGTAAGCAACGCGCTCAAGCAGTATTTTAACGTCAGCTATGAATTGTCTGTCTATGAGGAGCATTCCCTCTCCCGGGGTTCTTCTTCGAAGGCGGTATCCTATGTGGGGATCTCCTGCGACGGCCAGATGTATTGGGGCGTGGGGATCAACGAGGACATCATCACGTCCTCCATCGAGGCTCTCTGCGTGGCGGCTAACAAGCTGGAGCGGGTCAGGCAGGCGGAGCAGTGCCGGGACGAGCGGCTCAACGAGGTGATGAATTACATCCATGAGCATTACCTTACCGTGACGTTAGAGGAGCTTGCGGAAAAAATGCATCTGTCCCGGGCCTACCTTTCCAAGTACATCCGGGGGAAATCCGGGAAGACGTTTGGGCAGATCGTGCAGAACGTCCGGATGAAAAAAGCCTGCACGCTGCTGAAGAATACCAGCATGACGGTGGAAAATGTCGCGGACAGCGTGGGATACCAGAATGTGGAGCATTTCACGCGCCTGTTCAAGAAGATCTACGGCATGACCCCGGTGCAGTACCGCAACGGGAAGAGAAGGCAGCATCCGGGGAAATGACCCGGGCGCTATGCCCGTGTTTTCAAGTTTCCGCTATTCGCAGCGGGAAGAGAAGGCAGCATCCGGGGAAATGACCCCGGGCGCGCGGGCGCGCCTACCGGGGCGGGCATCCTTTTTGGATGATCCCGTCCCCGAACCGCTTCCGCAGGGATTCCGCCGCTTTTTCCGCCTTTCGCTCCTTTTGCAGGCGCGGCAGGTCGGATAAGCTCATCTGCACGGGTTCCGGCTCTTCTGACAGCTTGGAGGTGCGCACGCCCAGCAGGCGGATCGGCTCGCCGTTCCAAAGCTCGTCGAACAAAAGGCAGGCGTGGCGGAAAAGGACGGCCTCGTCGTCGGTAGCGGCGGGAAGCTGCATCTGATGGGAGACGTTTAAGAACGACGCGTACCGGATCTCCGTGCTGACCATCCCGGCGAGCTGCCCGTGCCGCTTCAAGCGGGAGGAGACCTGTGCGCAGAGCGCGCGCAGCGTCTGTTTGGCCTCTGGCGCGGTCTCGGCGTCCCGCGCGAGGGTGACGGAGTTGCCCACGCCCTTCCGCGCGGCCGACTCGGGCTGGACGGGCGAATCATCCAGGCCGTTCGCATAGTTCCAGATCAGCCTGCCGTGGCTTTTCATATGGCTTTCGAGGATCTTCGGGTCCGTGTGGGCGAGGTCGCCGATCGTGCGGATCTCCAGCTTCCCCAGCGTCGCGGCCGCGGATCTCCCGACCATGAACAGGTCTCGGACGGGGAGCGGCCACATTTTGAGAGGGATCTCTTCCGGGAAGAGCGTGTGCGTCTTGTCCGGCTTCTCGAAGTCGGAAGCCATTTTTGCGAGCAGCTTGTTCGAGGAGATGCCTACGTTTACCGTGAACCCGAAGGCTTCGCGCACGGCGTCCTTGAGGGAAGCCGCGGCCGCGACAGGGTTCGGGAAGCGTTCCCGGCTTCCCGTGAGGTCCAGGAAGCACTCGTCGATGCTGACTTGCTCCAGCTTCGGACAGAAGGAGGCGAGAAGTTCCATCAGCCTGCGGCTGTATGAGCGGTACAGCTCGTGGTCGGGCGGCTCTAAGACGAGCTGCGGGCATTTCTGCAGCGCGTGCGCCACAGGCTCGCCCGTGGAAATGCCGAAGGCTTTCGCGGGGATGGATTTCGCCAGCACGACGCCGTGACGGCTCGCCATGTCGCCGCTGATCGCGGCGGGGATCTCCCGCAAGTCCCGCGCGTCCCCGTTTTTCAGTTTTTCCACCGCCGACCAGGAGAGGAAGGCGGAATTGACGTCGATATGGAAGATCAGGCGCCGTTCTGCGCGTTCCATGGATGCACCTCCAAAAAAAATCCCTTTGACAATATTTTACCATAGTGATATACTAAAACAAGTGTTAGTTGAAATAGGGAAGGATTTCCCTGTATTAATTAATTGAAATGAGGTGGAAAGAATGGCAATACAGCAATCAGACATCGATAAGGTGCGCGCGTCTGTCCATGGGCAATTGGGGAACAAGGTCATGATCCAGTTGGACAGGGGCAGGAATCGGATTGACATTCAGGAGGGGATCATCAAAGGCGCGTATCCGTCCGTGTTTACGATCTTGGTAGAGGATGAGAACGACGCGAATCCTCCGCAGTTGCTTTCTTTCAGCTATGCGGATGTGCTGACAAGGGACATACGGATGAAATTGTGTTGAGCAGGGGCGAGGGATGACCATTCAGCATAAGTAAAGGAATAAAACGCCACGGTTCTGAATAGAATGTACAAATATTCAGGATTGGGGCGTTTTATTTTGGAACTGGAGAAAAAATATTTACATATGGGCAGGGAGAAAGGGCGGGCGGCCGCGCAGATCACGCTGGACGACGATTTCAACGTGCCGGACACGAAGCCGGATCTGATACGGGTCATCATGGAAAAGGGGGAGGTGCGGCTGGACGAGGCCACGCTTACCCAGGACCATGTGTGGCTGAAGGGCGCGCTCGTGTTCTCCCTGCTCTACCGCAGCGACCAGGACGAGGGAAAGGTGAGCAGTATGTCCGGGGAGATCCCGTTCCAGGAGAGCCTTGTGATCGACGGGGCGGTCGAGCAGGACACAGTGAAGGTGAAATGGGAGATGGAAGACCTCACTGTCGGGATCATCAATTCCAGGAAATTGAGCGTGAAATCCTTAGTGTCGCTCCGGGCGGCGATCGACGAGGCGTACGATGAGGAGATCGTGGTCGGCGCGGAAGGGGACGGCAATGTGCAGATCTTAGAGAAGGACCTCTCCGTGATGCAGCTTTTCCTCTCCCGGAAGGACACGTACCGCTTCAAGGAGGAGATCCTGCTCCCGTCCAACAAGCCGAACATCCGCCAGACGCTGTGGAAGAGCGTGCAGCTCCGGGGCGTGGAGACGCGCCTTGCGGAAGGCCGGATCCAGATCAAGGGCGAGGCACTCGTCTTCGTGCTGTACGAAGGGGAAGAAGACGGGGGGCGGCTGCAGTGGATGGAGACGGTGCTGCCTTTTTCCGGGGAGCTTGACTGCGGCGGGAGCGGCGACGGCATGGCCTGCGACGTGTCCTACGACGTCGCGGGCATAGAGCTGGAAGCGAAGCCGGATTACGATGGGGAAGAGAGGATGCTCCATTTGGAAGTCGTGCTGGACTTGGAGATCCGGATCTATACGGAAGGGCAGGAGCGCGTGATCGAGGATCTGTACGCGGTGAACCGACGCATTTCCCCGGTGTACGAGGACGCGGTGTTTGAGCGGATGCTGCTGAAAAACGCCTCCAAATGCAAGATCGCGGAAAAAGTGAGCGTTGGGAAGAGCCAGGAGCCGATCCTGCAGATCTGCGCCTGCGAGGGGACGGCGGTCGCGGAACACGCGGAGATCGTGGAGGGCGGCGTCCAGGTGGAAGGGACGCTGCACGTTAGCATCCTTTATGTCACGGCGGACGACCGGATGCCAGTCGCGTCCATCAAAGATATCCTCCCCTTCCATTACCTGATCGAGGCGCCGGGCATCCACAGCGGCTGCCGGTTCCAGCTGCAGGCCGGGATCGACCAGCTTGCGGTCGTGATGTCGGACAGCAGCCAGGCGGAGGTGAAGGCCGTGCTGAACTTAGACTGCGCCGTTTTTGAGCGCCAGACGGTAAAGAAGATCGCGGGCGTGGAGGAAGAGCCGTTGGATCTGGATTCCCTGCAGGAAAGCCCGGGCATGATCGGCTATATCGCCAGGGAGGGCGACAGCCTGTGGGAGATCGCAAAGGAGAATTTCACGACGGTTTCCGACATCATGCGGACGAACCAGCTTTCGGGCGGGGAGGTCAGGGGCGGAGATAAGATCCTGATCATCAAGAAAGTCGGATGAGGAAGATTGCGGGACAAACGCATGAATGAATTATGAAAAAATGGAACATCGCTATGAATGGAAAACATTCATGCGTTTGTCAATTCTATATGTTTTTTCATGCGGGAGTGGACTCCCGCTTCTTTTTGCAACAAAAAATGTAACATTTCATACAAAATGTTACATTTTCTGGTTACACAAACTATATCGGAGCGTTCCGGAAATACTTAACCCCTCTCTTTAAAAAAATTCTTTGGATTTTATCTTTTTTCGAAAACCATACAAGATATTGTATCTGATATCAAAATTTCATACTATATATAGGAAACTGAAAAATAAAAGCCTCACTGGACGCGCCGCGGGAAAGCGTCCGGCGGGGCTTTTTCTTTTGCGCACCCGGCCATTTGGGCGGCGAAGGGCAAAAAATACATCGCAGCATCAAAAACGCCGGAAACACGGGCTTTTGCAGGAGGCAGAATGTAACAATTTGTATGAACTGTTACACGGTTTGATTCATTTGGAAGTGAAAAGGGAAACAAGGAGGTTGCCATATGC
>CANQTH010000065.1 GCA_947626795.1 uncultured Lachnospiraceae bacterium | reverse complement strand
CGGTTTTAAAAAGCTCGGCATCGTGTACGAGGATTCCCAGGAAGCTTATGAGTATACGGCGGTGGACGCCATCCGCAGCGCCGGGAAAAAGCTCGGGTTCGAGGTGCTCGAAGAGCATGTGGATGAGCCGGATTCCGAAGAGGATAAGGATCGTTATTATGAGGAGCTGAAAGCGGCGTACCGCAGGCTGGCGGACCGGGGGATGGATACGCTTTATATCACGGTGTCGTCCATCGAATACCCGCGGAAGCTGCGGATCTTGCTGAACGACTGCATCATTCCGCGGAAGATACCGACGCTGGCGCAGGACGACGTGTCTCCGGTAATAAACGGGGCGATGTTTGGCGTTTCGCTCGTGGATTATGGGGAGCAGGCGGACTTTTTGGTGCGCCAGCTAAACCGCTATGTCAAGGAAGGCGTCCCGTTTGATGAATTGGATATGGTTTGCGAATGCACGCCGAAGATCTATGTCAATTATGAGACATCGAAGCGGATCGGTTTTGAACTGTCTTTTGAAAATTTGCAGTTAATAGACACGATTTACAGATAAAAAAAGGCGGAGGGGGCAAAAAACCATGTTAATTTTGGAGAGATTTGAATGCCAGGCAAAACGGCAGCCGGAGCATCCCGCGCTGGTCTTTAAGGAGAAGACGATCACCTACGGCGAACTGAGCCGGATGACGGACAATCTGGCGGCCTTCCTGGCAGGCAGGGGAATCGGGCGGGGGCATGTGGTGTCGCTCCTCATCCCCCGCTGTGAATATATGGCGATCCTTTCCCTCGGCGTACTGAAAGCCGGGGCGGCTTATCAGCCGATCGATCCTGCCTATCCGGTAAAACGCATTCACTATATGATAAACGATGCGGCAAGTTCCCTGGTGATCGGAGCCGGGGAATATGCCGGACTGACGGAAGGGACCGGCGTAGATTGGATGGACATGGAAGAGGCGGGGCGGCTGCCGGACGCGGCGGGATATGAGGCGCCAAAGATCAGGCCCGACGACCTGTTTGTCCTCCTCTATACAAGCGGATCCACGGGAGAGCCGAAAGGCTGTATGCTGGATCACAGGAATCTCGCTTCTTTTGCGGACTGGTACGTGCCTTACTATGAGGCGGACGCGTCCTGCCGCATGGCGGATCACGCCAGCTTCGTCTTTGACGTTTCCATGATGGAATTGTTCATGCCGCTGACGGCGGGCGCGGCGGTCTATATCGTGCCGGAGGAGATCCGGACGGATATCGGGCTTCTGAACGAATTCTTTGAGGAAAATGGGATTACCCACACGTCCCTGACGACGCGCCTGGGGCGGCAGTTCGTGGAGCGGGCGGAGAACCATTCCCTGCGTCACCTGACCGTGGCGGGGGAGGCCCTGACGCCTGTGGAACCGCCGAAAAATTACCGTTTGCACAACGGATACGGGCCGACGGAAGGCACGATCCTCCTGACGGTATGCCCGGTGGATCAATATTACAGGGACGGCGTTCCGATCGGCTCGCCTTTGACGGATGTGGAGATTTATATCCTGGGCCCGGACGGGGAGCTTCTGCCCCGCGGGGAGGTCGGCGAGCTGTGCGCGGCTGGGCCGCACATCACGAGGGGATACCGGAATAAGCCGGAGCAGACGGCGCTCGTCTATGGGAAGAATCCGTTTTCCGACCGTCCGGGGTATGAGACGATATACCACACGGGCGATCTGGCTTGTTATAACGAAGAAGGGCTGCTGATGTATGAGGGGCGGGCGGACCGCCAGGTGAAGATCCGGGGGTTCCGCATCGAGATGTCAGAAGTCGAGACGGTCATGAGACAGTCAGGACTGGTGGCTGACGCGCTGGCCGCGCCGCAGAAGCTTGGAAATGAGACGTATCTGACGGCGTATTATGTGTCTGGGAAGGAGATCCCGGACGAGGACTTTATCCGATTTTTTGAGGAGCGCGTGCCGTCGTACATGATCCCTTCTTTTTTTGTGCGCTTAGATGAGATACCGCTCAATACAAATGGGAAGGCGGATCATTCCAGGCTGCCGCTTCCGGACCGCAACCGGGGGCGCGCCGCTTATGAGGAGCCGCGGACGCCGGAAGAAAAAGCGGTCGCCAGGTATTTTGGCGAGCTGCTCGGCGCGGAGCGCGTCGGCAGGGGCGACCACTTTTTCCGGCTGGGCGGGCATTCCCTGCTGGCGGCGGAGCTTTTGTTCCGCCTGGAGCGGGAATTCCAGTGCCAGATCGGCATGAGGGAACTGATGACGCATCTGACCGTGGCGGAGCTGGCGGAGTGCGTCAGGAAATATGCCGCAAAGGCTTCGGACGCCCCCGCCGATCATCTGGCGGAAGGGGAGGACGGCGCCGAGTGGGAGGGCGGGATCTGCTTCTGCCCGGCGTCCGCCGCGCAAAAAAGGATGTATACGGCTCAGAGCCTGTGCGGGGAAGGCGATTTCAGCTACCATCTCCCCGTCGTCCTCCGTCTGGGCGAGCTGGGACGGACGGGATTTGGCGAGGAAGACGCCGCCCGCGTCTTGTGCCGGATGATGGAGCGTCATGAGAGCCTGCGCACGGAATTTTGCTTCCGGAAGGGCGAGCTGGCCCAGGCCGTCCATCCGACGGACGGGGCGTGGGTCCAAAATGCGGTGAATGAATCCCGCGTGCGCTTCCGGGAGGGGGATGGGATCTCTTCGTCCCTGTTTCCATTCGACATGGGGAAAGCGCCGCTGTTCCACTGGGGGTTCCGGCAAAGCGGCAAAGAGGCGGAGCTGTTCTTAGATTGGCACCACAGCGTCAGCGACGGCATCAGCATGGAATGGTTCTGCAGGGAGTTCATGGCGTTAGCGGAAGGAAAAGAATGGCAGCCGCAGGCGTTCCACTATAAAGATTTTGCTTTATGGGAGAGACGCCAGAATCGGACGGCGGCGAGAGAAGCGTGGGCGGAGCATCTATCGGGCGGGACGCCTGCGCTGAACCTCTGCCTGGATTACAGCCGTCCGGCAGTATCGGGGCATAAGGGCGCGCACGTAAAGATCTCCCTGGGCGGGGAAGAGTCCGAGCGGATCCGGCGGGCGTGCCGCGCATATGCCGTGACGGAATACCATTTCCTGCTGGCGGCGTTCGTCCTCTTGCTGCGCCGCTATGCCAACCAGACGCGGATCACGCTTGGCACAGTCATGTCCGGGCGGACGCATACGGAGTGGAGCAGGGCCTTTGGTATGTTTGTCAATACGCTTCCGGTCCTGGCGGAGGTCCATGGGGAGGAGAGCTTCGCCCATCTGCTCGGGCAGGTGAGGGAAGAGATGCTCTTCGTCATGGAATACCAGTCGTGTCCGTTAGAAGAGATCGCGGAAGAGGCTGGCGCCGCGCGGACGCCTTCCGGCAACCTCCTTTTTGACGTGCTGTTCAGCATGAGAGGGGAGAAGGAAACTTTTGGGGACAGCGGGGCGCAGATGATCGAGCCGGATACGGGGACGTCCATGTACGACGTCACGCTGGAGGCGTCTTCCGACGGCGGGCAGTACCGATTTGACTTCGAGTACCGCACCGATCTGTTCAGCGGGGAGGCCATGCAGGCGATGGCGCGTCATTACCGTTCGCTTACGCTTGCCTGCGCGGCGGATCCGGAGCAGAAGCAGGATGCGATCTCTTTTGTGTCCGAGGAGGAAAAACAGAAGCTGCTCGTTGATTTCCAGGGCGGGGAGCAGCCGTTTTCCGGCCAGACGGTCGTGGAAAAAATCCAGGCGCGCGCGGCGAAAGATCCGGACCGCGACGCCCTTCTGTTCGGCGAGAGCCGGATGAGTTACGGGGAATTGGACCGGATCGCGGGAAGGCTGGCGGACGATCTGGAGCAGTACGCGGTGCGGGAGCGGTTTGCCGCGGTCTTTGCCGCGCGCGGGTTTGGGATGGTCGCTTCGATCCTTGGCATCTTGTATGCGGGGGGAGCGTATGTCCCGGTATCTCCGGAATATCCGGCTGACCGCATATTACTCATCTTAAAAGACTGCCAGCCGACGGTGATCCTGACGTCGGGGGCGGAGCTTCCGAAAGAAGTCCGGCAATATGCCGGGGAGAGCGGCGTCCCCGTGATCGACGCGGGGCAGTATGTGGCGCGGCATATGGGGCGGGACGCTGGGGAAGGCGTCCTGGCCGGGAAGCCGGACGCATTAAGGAACATCGCGCGGCATATGGGCCAGGGCGCGGGGAAAGGCACGGATCAAACGGAGCCGCGCGCGGAACGCGGCGGGCGGAGACTGCCGCTGCTTGGGCAGCTCGCCTATATGATCTACACATCCGGGACGACCGGGACGCCGAAGGGCGTCATGGTGGAACACGCCCAGCTTTCGCATATGCTCGAAGCCTATAAGGATCTTTATCAGCTAAGCGAAAACGACTGCGTGCTCCAGTTTGCCAATTTTGTATTTGACCAGTCGGTGTGGGATATTTTCCATATCCTGACCGTAGGGGGGACGCTCTGCTTGATCCCGCCGGAACTCGTCCGGGATCCGGAGGGGCTGGAGGAATACTGCCGTAAGAGCGGCGTGACGGTGGCTTCGCTGACGCCGGGATTTTTGCGTTTCCTGCATCCGGCGGGACTGCCGGGCTTACGCCTTTTGGACGTGGGCGGCGAGGCGCCGGAGGAAGACCTTTTGATGGAGTGGTCAAAGGGGAGGGCCGTGCTGAATACTTATGGGCCGACCGAGACGACGGTCAACGCCTCCAGCTTTGTTTTTGACGGGAAGAGGCGCGGGAGCGGGCGCGTCCCGATCGGGCGCAGCATCCCGAATACCCGGATCTATATCCTGCAGGGAGACGAGCTGGCGGGGATATGCGTCCCGGGAGAGCTTTGCATTTCGGGAGCGGGCGTGACCCGGGGATATTGGAACAGGGAAGAGCTGACGGAGGAAAAATACAGGCCGGATCCGTTTGGCGATGGGAGGATGTACCGCAGCGGCGACCTTGCCAGGATGCTGCCGGACGGCAATATCGAGTTCCTGGGGCGCATTGACGATCAGGTCAAGCTCCACGGCTACCGGATCGAGCTGCCGGAGATCGAAGCGCATATGAGGGAAATAGAGTCCGTGACCGAGGCTGTGGCGATGGTGCGGAAGACCGCGGCGGGCGAGACGATGCTGTGCGCCTATTATACGTCGGACGCCGGAGTGGAGCCGGAGGAGATGCGCCGGGCGCTCCGGGAGAGCCTGCCGGGATATATGGTTCCGGCTTCTTTGACGCGCCTGGATGAAATCCCGCTTACTGTGAACGGCAAGATCGACAAGAAGGCGCTGCCGGAACCCGCCGCGCCGCAAAGGAGCGGGAGCCGCCTGCCGGAGAACGAGGAGGAGCGGGCGTGCGTGGCGATCTGGGAAGAGATCCTGGAGATTTCCCCGCTTGGGACAGACAGCGATTTCTTTGAGTGCGGGGGAGATTCCATGAAGGCGATCCGGATCTTGTCGAGGCTTCGCGACCTGGGATATGCGCTAAGCGTGCAGGATATCCTGGCAAGCCGGACGATCCATGTCCTGGCCGGGCGCATGACGCGCCGGGAAGAGGACGGGGAGTACGCAGAAGAGCCGGAAGTATATGCGACCCCGGTGATGAAAAGTTTCCTGGACGCCGGGATGCCGCATCCGGAGCAGTATAACCAGTCTGTTTTCCTGCGGATGAAGAAGAGGACGGAGGCGGAAAAGATCCGCCGGGCCCTCGGGCAGCTTGTCGGGCGGCATGGCACGCTCCGCCTCCAGTGGGAGCGGGGGCCGCAGAAGGATCGGTTCCATATCATCCCTGCGGAGCGCGCCCATTCGTGGGAATTTTATGAGATGGACGGCTGCACGGAGGAGGAAATGGAGGAAGCGTGCGCTATCCGCCAGCGGCAGCTTGACCCGGAGCAGGGCAGGATGATGGCTGCGGAATGGTTCCGGACCCGGGAAGCGGACTTTTTGTTCCTTGCCATCCACCATCTGGCGGTGGATGAAGTCTCGTGGGGGATCCTCTTAGAGGAACTCGACTTTCTGTGTGGGGAAGAGGCGGACGCGGATGCGCTGCCCCGCCCGACGGCGTCGTTCGGGGCGTGGAGCCGATATCTGCAGGAATATGGGAAAAGTGCCGCCTTTCATCGGGAAGAAGAGGCGTGGAGCAGCCTGGGTCGGAATGCGGGGATGGATCCGCGGATCGCGGGCTACCTGCAGGAGAAGGAGCCGCTGTCAGAGCGGACGTTTGAGACGGTGACGCGGATGGCGGGAGGCGACGTCGGAGGCCGCCTGCAGAAGCTGGCGGAACAGGCGTACCACACGAGGCTGGACGCGGTTCTGCTCGCTGCGCTCGCGCAGGCCGTGCGGGAACTTGTCGGCGTGTCCTCTTTTGCGGTCTGGATGGAGAGCCACGGGAGGGGCGAGCTGCACCGCCCGGTGCGCACGGATCGGACGGTGGGCTGGTTTACGGCAGTGTACCCGGTTTTGGCGGAGCGCTGCCCCAATCTCCGCGACCAGATCGCGGCGTGCAAGGAAATTCTGGGCGGCGTGCCAAACGAAGGGATCGGATATGGGATCTGGCGCCAGAGAGAAGGAAAGGCACCGACGCTGCCGGGGATCGTCCTGAATTATCTCGGCAGGGAGCAGAACCGGGAGTTCGGGCAGTTCATCCGGACGAGCCGCCAGATGGGAGAAGAGCGCGACCCGGGAAATGGCGACGCTGGCACGGTAAGCTTTGATGTCCGCGCGATCGGGGAGGATCTTGAGATCCAATGCACTTACGACACCTGTTTTTCCGGCGCGCAGACGGAAAAGCTGCTGGATCGGCTTGTGGACGTGCTGAAGCGGATCGCGGGGCAGGCTGATGGGGAAGATATCGTCCTTACTCCGTCGGATCTCTGCCCGGGGCGGAAGATGGCTTTTGCGGAGTGGAAGACGCTGTCGGGGCGGCTCGACTTGTCGGAAGCGGAGGCAGTCTGCACGCTGACGCCCTTGCAGCAGGGCATGATGTACCACTGGATGTCTTCCGGGCGGGAATCCGCCGCGTATCATATCCTGGACTGCGTCCGGCTGCCGGGAGAATGGCGTCCCGAATATTTAAGGCAGGCGTGGGAACTGACCGCCCTGCGCCACGATGTGCTGCGGAGCCGCTTCGTGTGCGAGGGATTGAATGAGGCGTGGCAGATCATTTTCCGGAAACCGGAGATCGTGGTGGAGACTCCGGAAATCCCCTGGGAAGACGCGGTTGGGCGCGAACGGGAGAGACGGTTTGACCTGTGCGGCGAGCCGCTGTTCCGCGTCCTCGCGTTCCCGGGAGAAGAGGGCGGGACGAAGATGCTGGTCTCCCAGCACCATCTGATCACGGACGGCTGGAGCTTCCCGGTCATATTGGCGGACTTGAGCCGATATTTCCAATGGCTGTGTGGCGGGATGGCGTTTGACGAGGCGCGCCGCAGGATGGAAAAAGAGCGGGAGCAGGCGTGCTCGTTTGCCGAATACTGCGCCTGGAGGGATCGGCAGGACATGAGCGTGGCGGAGGCGTATTGGCAGGATTACCTGGATGGGTATGAGGGCCGTGCGGAGATCGAGCCGTTCTGGAAGCCGGGGAAGGCAGGCGGCGAGGAATCGCTGTCCGTCCGGCTTCCGCATAGCTTGGGGGAGACGCTCCGGAACGAGGCGCGAGAGTACGGATTTACCATGAGCGTGCTTTTGGAGACGGCGTGGGGGATCTTGCTGCAGCGCGTGAACGGCTGCCGGGACGTCGTATTTGGCAAGACGGTCTCGGGCCGGAATATCGATCTTCCAGGCACGGAGGAGCTGGCGGGGCCGCTGATCCATACGGTTCCGGTCAGGGTTGCGCAAAGCGGGGGGACGACGTTTGGCGAGCTTTTGCGGCAGCAGCAGGAAAAGGACGCCCGTTCCATGCAATACGAGCAGGTCGGGATGGCGGATTTGATGAAAGAGCGCGGGGGCGTGCAGACGCTGTTCGTATATGAAAATTATTATGTAAAAGACGGCGGGGAGGCCGGATGCGTTATCGAGCCGCTCCGGGAGGAGACGGACGTCCCGGTGACGATGTGCGTCAACGAGGAATCCGGGGAGATCGGGCTGACGCTGTTTTGGGATGCGGCCCTTTACCAAAAGGAACAGATGGAATATCTGATGGACGGGATGCTGTTTATTTTAGAGCAGGCGGCCGAGCGGCCGGAAGAACCGATCGGGGACTGGGAACTCATCCCGCCGGATGAGGAGAGGCGGATGACGGAGGAACTCGCGGGAGAGACGCGGGACTATCCCAAGAGGACGGCCGTGTCCCTGCTCCGGGAATCGTCCCGGAAATTTGCCGGAAAAGCGGCGGTGATCCAGGGGGGAAGATCCGTGTCCTACCGCGCCCTGCACCGCTCGGCCCTTGGCCTGGCAAAGAAGCTGGGAACGGGCGGGGAGCGGTACGTGGCTGTGATCGCGTCGCACTCGGCGGAGCGTTTTGTCGCGGTCTGCGGCATTTTGTACGCCGGAGCGGCCTATGTGCCGCTGGATCCGGATTATCCCTGGGAGCGTATGCGTTATATCCTGGACGACTGCCGCCCGTCCGCCGTTGTGACGGATTTTGCACCCGACGGTGAGGGGGGATTCCGGGGGCTTGCGTGCGGCAGGGAATTATCCGCATGGCTGAAAGAGCGTCATGTGCCGCTGGCTGCCGCCGTGTGCCTGACGGAGGACGAAGCGGCGGGCGAGATGGCAGGAGAAGAAGAGAGCCTGCCGCTTCCGGACGATGGCGCGCTTTGGAATCGCGCCGCCTATGTGATCTATACGTCGGGGACGACGGGCCGTCCGAAAGGGGTCGTGATGGAGCATGGCGGCCTTTCCAACATGATCTATTCCAATCAGGATTTTTACGGATTTTCTTCGGAGGATAAAGTGCTTCAGATGGCCAATTATGTATTCGACCAGTCGGTAATGGATATTTTCAGCACGCTGGCGGCCGGAGGCACGCTTTGCCTGATGACGCCGGAAGAGCGGGCGCAGGCCGATGGGATCGAGACGTATTGCGCCCGGGAGGGCGTCACGGCCGTGATCAGCACGTCGGCACTCTTAGGTACGCTGAACCCGGAGAAGATGGGGCGGCTGCGGCTTTTGGACGCTGGCGGGGACGTCGCGAGCGAAGAGATCTTCCAGGCGTTTGGCCGGGCGGAAATGATCAGCAATTCCTACGGCCCCACGGAGACGGCGGTGAACGCCACAGCTTACCGCTATCCGGCAGGAAACGGGGCGGGATGCGGATATTGCCGGATTCCGATCGGGCGTCCCCTGGCGAATAAAAAGGTATATATCCTCCAGGGAAAGAAGCTCTGCGGGATCGGCATGAAGGGCGAGATCTGCATCGCCGGAGAGGGGCTGGCGCGGGAATATCTGAACCAGGGCGAATTGACGGCGGAGCATTTTCCGGAAAACCCGTTTGAATCCGGACGGATCTACCGGACGGGGGATCTGGGGCGGTTTTTGCCAGACGGGAATATTGACTTCTGCGGGCGTATCGACCAGCAGGTGAAGATCCGGGGATACCGCATCGAGCTTAGCGAGATCGAGGAGTGTCTCAGGCAGGTCGACGGGGTGCGGGAAGCGGCTGTGCTTTGCGTTTCCGGCAGATCCGGGCGTCCAAGCCTGGCGGGATTTATCGTGCCGGGAAAGGCGGGAACGCTGGCCGGGATCCGGGAGAAGCTGTCGGAACTGGTTCCGAGCTGGATGGTGCCGGCGCATATGCAGCTTGTGGAAGAGCTTCCGCTGAACCGGAGCGGGAAATTGGATGAGAAGCGCCTTCTGGCGCAGATGACGGAGGACCGGGCAAAAGAGCAGGAGCCGCCGGAGACGTACCATGAAAGGCTGGTCGCAGAACTTTTCGGCAGGATCTTAGGGCAGGACGCCGTAGGAAGGAAGGAGTCGTTCACGGATCTTGGCGGGACGTCGCTGGATGCGATCAAGCTGGTCTCGATGCTGGCCGGGTACAAAGTCAGCATCCGCGATCTGACGGCATGCCCGACGCCGGAGAAGCTGGGCGCGCTGCTTTTGGCCAGAGAGATGGGAAAGGATCTGGAGCGGGCGGGATTTTTCGTCTTGCGGGAAGGCGACCCGGACGCCGCGCCGCTGTATTGCCTGCCGCCATCCGGCGGAAGCGTGATGAGCTATCTCGAATTGCTGAAACAGTGGGATTATCCGGGGACGGTGTATGGGATGTCCGATCCCGGGTTTGCCGAATACGGCGGATGGACGCTGGACGAGATGTGGGAAGCGGCTGGAAAAGATGGGACGGACTGGAAAAAGACGTGTTCCATTTATGAGCGGGAACTGCGGAAGGTCTGGAGGAAAGGCGGCGTCTTAGCGGGGTATTCCTTAGGCGGCAGCATCGCGTTCCGGCTCGCCTCTTGCATGGAAGAGGCGGGGCAGGGCGCGGGGGCGCTTTTGATGCTCGAATCGTCGCCCCTGCCGGAACAGGAATGCGCCGTGGAAGAAAGCGAAGTCCTGGAGACGCTGCAGCAGATGTTCCCCGTCGAGTGGGGGCAGGACGGTATGCCTTTTGCGGAGACGTTAGAGGAGCGGAAAGAGCTTCTGTCGCTCTGGGCGGAGAAGTACAGCGTCGGCGGGAAAGAGGATTTCCTGCGCACGCTGCTTGCCGCTTATCTGGTGATCCGGAAGAACAGCGGCTCCGCGCCCGCCGTGCGGGGACGGGTATCCTGTCCGATCTATGACGTGCGCATTGCTTCCGGCCGGGAGACGCCCTGGCGGGAACATGCCGACGCGGACTGCCGGACGTACGATATCCCGGCGTCGGATGCGGACCATCTGGTATTTTTGTCAAAATATAAAAAGGAGATCAGCGAGATCCTGCGGCCGTTGACGTGGCCGGAAGACGGGGCGCGGTGATCTGATGGCGGCGCCGGGAAACCGCCCGAAGATCGGGCAGGAAAGGGATAAATTGTATCTGATCAGGCTGGATGATTCCATCCCGTTTTCAAGTTATCGGCCGCTGCTCCCCGAGCTGTCCGGGGAACGGCGCGCCCGGATCGGCGCGTTCCGCTTAGAGCAGGACAAGAAAGCGAGCACCGTTTCGGGCCTGTGGGTGAGATATCTTGCCCGCCAATATTTAGAGGTGGAAAATTCTGAGCTGAAGTTTGAGACGAATGCATATGGGAAGCCGCGCCTCGCGGGCGTACGGGAATTTCAGTACAATATTTCCCATACGAGGGGCGCCGCCGCCGTGGGGATTTCCCGGACGCCGATCGGCGTGGACGTCGAGAAGATGGGGCGGTATGAGGAGGAGGTAGCCGGGCGTTTTTTCTGTGAAAATGAGGTGCGGTATATCGAGCAAGGGGACGCCGGACGCCGCTTTTACGAGGTGTGGACGAAGAAAGAGGCGTATGTCAAATGGATCGGGAAAGGATTGGCGATCCCGTTTCCGTCCTTCGATGTTTTTGCGGAGGAGACGGCCCGCCATCTGGAATCCTTTCAGAAAGACGGATATATGATCGCGGTCTGCCATACGGGGGAAAACGCCCCGGACTTTTGCACGGAACTGGAAGAAGTTGGAGAAAAGGAGGCTTTGGCCCGGCTTTGCGCCGATATGGCGGGAAAATGACGATGGCGTCGCCAGGCTTTTTCCGCTTTGCAAATATGGGGAAAAAAGAAATGGAAAGAGATCAGACTCATGGCCGGGCAGCGTGCAGCCGCTCCTCATGGGTCTTTTTTCGTAGCCTGTATGGACGGAGGCCGCCCGCGGGCAGTCCGGGAAGGCGGGAAAGAGAGGAGAGTGCAGGGGAGGCATGATCGGAATGGAGGCCGCCCGCGCGTATCGTGAGGATGCGGGAGGCCCGAAGTCCGGGAAGGCGGGAAAGAGAGGAGAGTTCAGGGAAGGCGGGCGGCGGAACGCGCATGGGGCGAAGCTGCATAGTATATCATAACGGAGATAAGCGAGAAACCTTATGGAATGCAAAGAAGCAGTTTATTCAAATGATTATTATGATTTTATCATGGAGTACGCCTTAAAGGGGAGAAAGCATCAGCGTCCCGCCGGGCCATGCGTCCAGCACCTCGATACGGTTTACGACGCCGTGTACCTGCCGAGGGAAGGGAATCCGGAGCTGGACATCCAAAACTATAGCTACACGTCCATCCCCAAATGCTACGCGCCCTTAAATAAGAGCGCGCTGGAGGCGAGCGGGGTTTTGCGGATCCAAAACCAGCCGACGCTGTCGCTCAAGGGACAGGGCGTCCTGATCGGGTTTGTAGATACGGGGGAGCGTGTCGCAGGAATGCGGGGCGTATCTCATCAGGCAGTTGGCAGACCTTCAGTGCGCCTTACGGGCGCGGAGCGTGCCGCAGGAATGCGGGGCGTATCTCATTAGGCTGACGTATTTTTGTCATAGGACGGCCTGTGCCTGGAATAAGCTGGAAAAAACAGGCGCGGGAAGGCGGACAATGGATTTTTCAGAAGAGGATCTCAGGCGGATGCGTGAGATGGACATTATGGAGCTGCGGTCAGAGCAGCTTACGGAAATACGGGAGATCGCGGTCGATCTGTCGCAAAGCCCGGAAGAGAGGCGGAAGTCGTATCTGGCGCAGACGAAGAACCCGTACGCATGGAAGTCCGGGGAATACATCCTGCAGATCAGCTTCCAGGAAGGAGCGGAGGACACGTTGGGCGAGCGGCTGCTGCTCTTGGCGGAGCGGCTGGCGCAGGTGTGCGTGTGAGGTAACAGTTCAGCCTGCGGCCTCACTGTTACGGAATCCGGCTCATTGAAAGTTTGCCTTCGGCAAAGAGCCGGATTCCCACTCGGCAAAATTTATACGTTTTTACGGACTTTGCAGCAAGTGCAAAGTCCTGTGCTGAATTATTATCATCTAATGTAAATTTTCCAGCCAGGGGATTGACAAACTCTTCCTTTGTGGTTATAATCGTTATAAAGATAGCACAAAATTAAATTTTACAAAATCGGAAGGAGGAGTTTCATATGGGGATTTATGATTTTACGATCAAGGCTCAGGATGGGAGCGAGGTGCGGATGTCTGAATTTGCGGGGAAGACGCTGCTCATTGTGAACACGGCGACAGGATGCGGGTTCACCCCGCAGTACGACGAACTTCAGGATCTGTACGAGCTGCACCAGAAGGACGGCTTGGAGATCCTCGATTTCCCGTGCAATCAGTTCCGGGAGCAGGCTCCGGGGAGCGACGAGGAGATCCACAGTTTCTGCACCGGGCGTTACGGCATCACGTTTCCACAGTTTTCCAAGATCGACGTCAACGGCGAGCATGCGATCCCGCTTTACAAGTACCTGACGGAGAATACCTCATTCGGCGGGTTCAGCGGGCCAATGGGGCTGGTTTTGAAGCCGATCGTGAAGAAGATGGACAAGGATTATAAGAATAACGGCAGGATCAAGTGGAATTTCACAAAATTCCTGATCAGCCGGGAGGGCGAGATCCTTGCGCGGTTTGAGCCGACGGATTCCATGGACAAGGTGAAGGAAAAAGTGGAGGAAGCTCTGTGACGGTTTGTCATAGGGCAATCCTGGAACGGGAGGCAAAGGAAAAAGACGAGGCGTCGTGAGATAGATGGGATCATCTATGGAGTGACGCTTCTTTTTTGCGGATTCAACTTGGCTCTTGAAGTCACGGTGGAAAGATGGTATGATACAGGAAAGAAAGGAATCACATATGGCAAATGTATACGACGGGGCGTTCCACACGATCTTAAACGACTGCCGGAAGCTGATCATCCCGGTGATCAACGAGATCTTCGGGGAGACTTACACCGGGGAGGAGGAGATTCAGTTCTTCCCCAACGAGCATTTCATAGACCAGCAGGGCGGGGCGGACAAGGAGCGCATCACAGACACAAACTTCACAGTCTTTGGGGAGATGCCGAAGAAATACCATCTCGAATGCGAGAGCAGCCTGCCGGACGGGCGGATCAC